>CALJGU010000131.1 GCA_938075565.1 uncultured Opitutales bacterium
GTTGACTTTAGTCAGCAGTTACAAGATTGTGGCCCTTTAAGAAGGGTTGGACATGAGCGGAATCGGATCAAAATTCAGAACAAAGTGGGAAGATCCCTATCGCCGCCTTCTTAAGATTCTGGAAAAAGATATCTGGGAAACAGAACATCCAGACAGAACACGCCTGATTGATTTTGTATTTTATGGGCTAAGAATACTGTCGCTCGTAAAAGCAGGATTCATACGTAACAACGTATTCGTTCGCTCAGCGGCTCTTTGCTATAGCTCGCTTTTAGCCCTAGGCCCCATGGCCGCGATACTTCTACTCGCAGCTGGGCTCGTTCTCGAAACCGTTGAGAGGACCCAAATGCTCGAATTGATGAATAAGTTCATCATCTTCTTAGCCCCACCCCTAGCCGAATACTTTGAAGCGAACGGGGGCGATGCCGAAAACTCTCTTATAAATGAAAACCTCCTAAACAGCCTGAACGGTTTTATCGAAAGCGCCAAATCCGGTCCTTTCGGAGTTCTCGGCCTGCTCCTTCTAGCACTGATTGCCATTCAATTGTTCATGGCGATTGAAAAAGCGTTCAATGACATCTGGGGCGTCCGAAGGGGACGCAGCTGGATACACCGAATCGGTTCCTATTGGAAAGTGATTACTCTGGGTGGCTTTATCGCTGTGACTACTTTGGCAGTCTACTCTGCTGGACAATACGTACAAATTTTCGAGGGACTGCCTTTGGGCGCACATATCTTACGATTAGTCGCATGGCTGGCACCTCTACTAGCTTATTTACTTATAGTAGGACTCCTAGCAGGATTCTACCGCTACATCCCAAACACCCAGGTTTATTTTTACCCCGCTTTAAGCGGCGCATTCATCGTATCCCTATTATTGATACTGAATAAGAAACTCTCCGTCTTCTATGTTACCTATGTTGTAAATCAACAAAGCTTATATGGATCACTCGGAATAGTCCCCATCATGATGTTGGCGCTGTTTGTGTTCTGGGTCTTTATCCTGATAGGTGGCCAGATTACTTACGCGATTCAAAACGCCAATTACCTGGCTAACCAACAGGCCTGGCAAAACACCAGTCATTCCACACGTGAGATTTTGAGTTTGGCCGCACTCATACTCATAGCGCGCCGATTCAAAGCCTGCCACAAAGCTTATTCGGCCACTGAATTGAGCAGGCGACTTAGAGTCCCCGGACAGATTCTTAACGAATCGCTTTCAAAACTCACTGAAATGGGATTCATAACACTCACCACAAGTGAATCAGAAAAATCCGGAGTAACAAAACGTTTCCAGCCGGCGAAACCGCTTAGCAACATTGATTTGTTTCAATTCAAACAATCACTCGACAACTACGGAAATTCCGAAGGCAAAGAATTGCTACTTTCAGTGGATCCTCTGATGAGCGAATTCAGCCAAAAAGCAGAATCCAATTTCCAGAATGATTGGCAGCATCATTCACTTGAGGAATTACTGGAAACAGATCAAAGCTGAGTAATTGTGGAAATTCGCTCAGCTCAATCAATCGATGTCGATGGTATCAATGAGATCGGCAACTATTACATCCTGCACACACCAGCCAATTTTAAGCTGGAAGCTCTGAACACTCTGGAGCGATTGGAGTGGATCAAAGAGTTTTCCGAAACTGGACGCCATCAACTACTCGTGGGCGTGGAAGAGGGAAAAGTTTTAGGATACGCCTGCTCAACCGCATTCCATGAACGTTGCGCCTATCAAACCTCGGTTGCCACAACGATCTACATGCACCCAGAGACCTGCCAGAAGGGTTTGGGCACACAACTATACAGCGAGCTTTTTAATCGGCTGAAAGGCACAGACCTCAATCGCGCATTCGCAGGAATTACTCTTCCCAACGAAGGATCGGTAGCTATCCATAAAAAATTTGGTTTTGCAGAAGTCGGAACTTTTTCCGAGGCAGGCCATAAATACGGAGAATACTGGGATGTTCTCTGGATGGAAAAAGCGTTCCATCCCTCATAAAAGGAAGGATTTTTAGGCCTTCTGCGACAGCACGATCTATGACTCCAAAAGAGAAGCTAAGAAGACGTCTTTAGTCTATTGACAACGTATTCGCCTTATCTAGCGTGAGCGATTTCGTAAAAACCTATGTTCAACTGGATTCAGACCTCTTTAATTAAGCACTATAAGTGGTTTATGGTGCTACTTCTTGGCGTAATGATCGTCGCTTTCGTCTTCACGATTGGAAATTTCAGCCCTTGGGGCAATAATGGGCCTACCGTTAAAAGCCAACCGTTCCTTAATCACGATCTTTCAACTGCTCAAGGCAGTGAGGCAGTCTTCGGACGCGGCCAGCTCAGCCTCACCCTAATTTATCCGTCTTTTTTCGGTCCCCCAAGCGAATCAATGGTTGTGGATTATTCGCTATCAAGAGCAGGTTTCCTGTACATGGCCAATGAGCTAGGCCTTCCCGGACCCACCAACGAGCAACTCAAAGAGCACATCCAGGGCCTAAACGGCTTTATGGATTTTAGCACTCAAGCATTTGATCAAACACGATTCTCTGCCTTTGTTTCTTCTCTAGAAACAACTGGTCTTACAGAAGCCTATTTGACGAGCGTCTTGAAGGACGATTATCGAGTTCAAAAAATGCAGGAGCTACTCGGTGGTCCAGGCTATATACTTCCAGTTGAAGCCATACACGCCACTCAAGACGAAAACACTGAGTGGACTCTGGAAACCGCAAGGCTCGCTTACAGCGAATTCCAAGCAGAGATTGAACCTACGCAAGAAGAACTCGAAAGCTTCTACACTGACAACAGCTTCCGCTACGCAGTCGATACACGAGCTAAGGCCAGCTACCTGAAATTCGATCCCGTCAACTATGTAGACAATGAGTACAGCCCTGAAGCAGGAGAAAAGAGCATTCACTTTTTCACAAATAAAGCGCGCTACCAGGCAGCGATTCCGACTCCAGCTCCGATTGAAAAGGAAGACGGAACTACTGAAACCCCAGAAGCTCCTGAAGTTACTTTAGCCGATGTCGAGGATCAGGTAATTGATGAGATCCGAAAAGACCAAGCTAATAAGAAAGCACAAGAAGTGGCCGAAGCATTCGCCTATAAGCTCTTCGACAGTGAGATTGAAAATGGTAGCGAGGCGTTCAATACCGCAATTTCTGAAGCCAGCCTTTCTCTCAAGGAATTGGTGCCCTACCCACAATCCGCTGTCATTATGCAGGATGGGCTAACCAATCAGACACTAGGACGAGTATTCAACTTAAACGATAGCCGCTACTTCTCTGATCCCATTCAAAATGGAAATGAGTATGTAATCCTAATCTACCAAGGTGAAGAACCAGCTTACACGCCGGAACTTCCAGAGGTCTTGGCAAAGGTGACTATCGATTATATCGAAGAACAAAGACGGGCAAAATTCACAGAGAACGGTGCCACCATCAAAGAGGCTGTCCAAAAAGCCTTAGCAGAAGGACAATCCTTTGCAGACGCGGCCAAAGCACAGAATTTGACGCATCAAACCTTTGAAGCTTTCAAGAAAAACGCCACACCTCCAACTGGATTTGGCGCAGACTTAGTTCCACAACTGGACAATCTGAATGAAAGTGATGTCTCCGATTGGGTCTCTGCCACTACCGAGGGCGTACTTGTATTTGCTGTCAAAAAGTCAGTCCCGGAGCTTGCATCTGAATCTGAAGAAGTGACGGCCTACCTGGAAAGACAGAAAGCAAGCACATCAAATGTGCAATATATCATGCAAGAGATGATGGCTGAAGCGCTTTCAGGCACTCAATTCGCACAAGAGAACGCCGAGATCTAATTGTCTTCAACTTGCGCCGATCCGGTGCCAATTGCTTGGAAGAGATTCCAGATTCGAAACATCTGTCACAGCTTCCTGTGGCAGGAATTTCTTAAACCATGTCCGCTGCTTCTTGAGCAGCCGCCTGGTGTTTTGAGCAATCGTCCCAGCAAGTTCTGCCTCCGTTAGTCCCCCTGCTAAATGGGCTATAGTTTCTCGATAGCCGATGGATCCTGCAGCACTGGGATTGTTACTTATCCCGTCATCCAACAAGCCCTTTACTTCCTCCACTAATCCATCCGAAATCATCTGATCGATTCGCAGCGCTACACGCGCTTCAAGGTCCTCCTTAGGCCGTGACAATACAATGACCTCCCTATCGAAGTGATCAAATTCACCAGGTAGCTTTTTAAAATCCAACAGAACCTCAGTCAGAGGTTTGCCCGCAGCAAGGCAACGCAACCACGCTTTCAATACCCGACGTGGATTTTGAGTATCCAGATCGCCAAGACCTCCGGGGTTCAGCAATTCGAGTGCTTTCACAGAATCCTCCAGAGATTGGCCTTTAAACCAGTCAACTATTTCAGCCTCTAAAGCGGGATCTAACTTTAAATGATCCACAACAGGAGCAAAATACGCATTAAGGTAAAACCCACTCCCCCCAACAATCAGCACTCTCTTGCCTCGAGCATGAATATCAGCGACAACCGTTTTAACAGCCTCCAAGTATTCATGGATCGAATACTGCTTGGATGGCGAAACAACATCAATCAGATGGTGAGGAACCTCTGCCATTTCATCAGCCGAAGGTTTGGCAGTTCCGATATCCATGCCCCGATAAAAGAGCAAAGAATCACACGAAATGATCTCTGCGTCATGGGCCTTGGCCCAATCCAACGACAATCGAGTTTTCCCGACAGCCGTGTATCCAGTTATGATGTAAAGCGTCGAATCCACGATCGAGAATCCTTCCTAGCCCACCCTCGATCGTCAATCCTTCGACTCCGGAACCAAACATTTAATAAAAAACCCTTTGATATCGGGGAAGGTTACCCTATGTCTTGGGGGTCTTCTTTCTATCCATCCTATCATTGTGAAAATCTGCCTGGTCACTGAAACCTTCCCACCAGAAATAAATGGCGTATCCATGACCTTAAACAGACTGGTCAACGGTCTGAACAAAAAAGGCCATCAGGTTCACGTCATTCGCCCCCGTCAATTTAAGGGCGATGGTGAGCAAACGCCTGAAGGTTATACCGAATCCCTAGTAACTGGAATCCCCATTCCCGGCTACGATATCCTCAAAATGGGTGTCGCAGGCTTCAATTCGCTCAAGAGACAATGGAAGACATTCCAGCCAGATGTTATCCATATTGCAACGGAAGGTCCGCTCGGCTGGCAAGCGCTCTACTCAGCTAGAAGGAACAAGATTCCCATTGTATCGAGCTTCCACACCAACTTCCATTCCTATGGCAAACATTACAAGCTGGGCTGGCTGACAAATGTAGGCCTCGCAGGCCTGAAGTATTTCCATAATAAGACTCGGCTAACGTTGATTCCGAGCGAAGGCCTCAGGGAAGATCTGAAAAAAGTCGGATTTAAGAACCTGAAAATTATGGGCAGGGGTGTAGATACGGAATTATTTAGTCCTGCAAGAAGAGACCAAGAATTGAGAAAAAGTTGGGGAGCGGAGACAGATCACCCCGTATTGATCTATGTAGGTAGACTTGCAGGAGAAAAAAATATTCCCTTGGCCGTAAAAGCCTACGAAAAGGTTCTCACGATATGCCCCCAAATGAAGTTTGTCCTGGTAGGAGATGGTCCTGAAAGAGCAGCCATCGAAAAAGCCCACCCTGAACTTATCTTTGCAGGGATGCAACGAGGCGAAGATCTAGCCCGATACTACGCCTCTGGAGATGTATTCCTCTTCCCCAGCACAACAGAGACATTTGGAAATGTGGTAACAGAAGCCATGGCTAGCGGACTGGCTGTATTGGGATACAACTACGCCGCACCCGGAAAGTACATTTCGGATGGGGAAAACGGCTGGCTAGCACCCTTTGACGATTCCGAAGCGTTTTTAAAGCAATCCGAACACCTCTTCTCCAACCGCGAGAACTGGCCTGAAATCAGAAAAGAAGCGCGAAAAACGGCAGAAAATTTGAGTTGGGACGCCATTCTTGAGAACTATATCGACGACGTTGAAGAAGCAAAATCACGTTGTGAATAACTTCTTCTTGGCAAGAGCAAAAAGGGCTGATACCAAACTCGATTCTTTTTTTGTACCTATTTTGGAGGTTTTATTCACAAGCCCTAAAAGAGAGCAGAAAAAATTCTTTTTTGACAGTAAAGCAGAGGGGGATTTTCGCTTAACTTGAGTTAAAAACGGAGAAAAAGTGTAACAGAATTCCCCATACACGGCGAAATTGGGGCCTCTTTTGTTACAAAGGCATTTTGAAGGTTTCAATGAGGCTAAAAGCCATACTCTCAATGTACATGGGAGTTGATGGACCGCTCAAGCAGGTGCAAATTCACCTTATTCCCAAGTTATTCACAATGCTATGTCCGAAATCCTGCCTCGGCATGAATCTACACCCCTAATGGTCAATTAACTAGCTTCTAGAGGGAGCAAGACGAAGGAAGTTTCTCAGTATCATATCCTACAGCCCGACAATCCTTCATTCTATGCGGCCAGCTTGCTGACACGGGGTGTTTCAAAAACTAAGATGACATCTGAAAGAAGCGGCGTTTGCCCTTAAAAGGGATCGTTTTGAAGAGAAATCACCCCAAAATACCCAAACGAATCTACCTTCTCAGTACTCACGACTGTGGCCGCGGGAAGTTCCTTCCGATCCATTTTATAGGATACAGAATCGTAAAAGGCCGTAATTCCTGCCTTATCCCCTTACCTACAGGAGAACACCGTCTGAGAGCTCCTTTACGAAGTTTTTTAGACCAGAAAGCATGGCCTCTTCGTCATCCAAGTAATCAGCGATTACATTCACGATGGCGCTCCCAACAACCACCCCATCCGCAATCTCGGCCACTTCACGCACTTGAGATTGCTTAGAGATGCCGAAACCAACCACCACAGGCTTTTCAGTGCCTGCTTTAATGATTTCCATTTTTCTTGGGAGACTGGCCTCAAGAGAGTCACGGACGCCCGTCACTCCTTCACGGGACACATAATAAACAAATCCGGTGGAGGCCCCTGCAATCTCGTCAATTCGGTCTTCGGGAGTCGTCGGTGCAATAATGAACACCGTCTTCATTCCAACTCGATCGCAAATACCTAGATACTCCTCCGCTTCCGAAGGTGGCAGATCCAAAGTAAGCATGGCATCAACTCCAGCTTCCAATGCTTCTTGCAGATAATTTTCAACTCCTTGAGAAAAAATCTGGTTGTAGTATACGTAAAAGACGATCGGGACCGTATCGTTTACCTTTCGGACCTCACGCACCAAATTAAATAAATCCTTCTTACTGAATTCATTATCCAAAGCTCGTTTGGCTGCGCACTGATTAGTCCAACCATCCGCAAGAGGATCCGAAAACGG
The DNA here is from genome assembly GCA_938075565.1 of uncultured Opitutales bacterium. Classification (GTDB taxonomy): domain Bacteria; phylum Verrucomicrobiota; class Verrucomicrobiia; order Opitutales; family UBA2995; genus UBA2995. The sequence continues at coordinate 7,354 of CALJGU010000131.1, forward strand.
AACCCCCAACTCAAGGATGTGGACACCCGCTTCTAAGAGTGTCTTGCAGGCTTCAATCGACGTGCTCAAGTTCGGATCTCCGGCACATACATATGCAATGAAGCTTTTACGATTTTCGGCTTTAGCCGTTTCAAATTCTGCTGCGATGCGGTCCATGGAATTTTTAGAAAGCTAACAAACTGACTTTCCCGGCTTTCTCGTCAATGGGAAAGCAAAAAGGCGGAGCCTCTCCAAGCCCCACCCTCTCTTATTCGAATAAACTAAATAACTTCTAGAACGTCCAATCGACTCCAACGGAACTTTGTCGCGGAGCACCCGGTCGAGGCCCATGTGGAATTCGTGACGCCAGCCATGCTTCATCAAAAGCGTTCTGCACGCTGACGAACACAGCAGTCGTTTCCGACAACTCATAACGATAATTCAAATCAATCAGAAAATAAGAGTCCACATTTCCAAAACGCGCATCAGCACTACCGGCGGTATTTTGCTCTAAGCCAAAATTAGTAGCATCTCCATGACTACCATCTACGTAGGAGGCCCCCACATGAAAACTCCATTTCTCGGTTTCAACACCAGTGGTCACATTCCACTGAATCTCCGGAATATAAGGAAGTTCATTACCAGGGATCGCACCGGCAAAGATGGTTGAATCTGCATTACCGCCGGCCGTTCCATCACGAAATTCAGCATCTGTGTATGTAAATGCCAGAGTAAGCGGAATCCTGTAATCGACTTCCTCGTGGAGCGATGTGGATAACAGAAGCTCTAGGCCTTGTGAGGAAATTTCTCCAATGTTCTTATCACCACCAACCGGATTACCACCACCGTCACTTTCGCGAGCGATCAAGTTCTTAAACTTGGTATTGAAGTAAACAGCCTCTCCATACCAGTGACCTGCCTGAGCCTTGACGCCAGTTTCGAAGCTATCCGTTTCCTCAGGATCAAGACCGCTTCTTGCAGAGCCAGGACTCACGAGCGATATACCGCGATTCAATCCGGCGAATAGACGGGTCTTATCATCCAAACTATACTCGGCCGTAATTCCAGGAGCCAATACATCGTAACTTCCGGTGTAATCATCGGGAACCTCACGGCCATCGGCACGAAAGTACTCCCAGTCAATATCCTCATAACGAACACCAGGGGTAATCGCAAAAGAGCCTAATGAAATCCGGTCTGAGATATAGAACGAGGTGCTATCCACACGCTGGCGACGGTTTCCCGCTGATCCACCAGGCTCGGACTTTCCATAAAGGATAAACTCATCCAAAGCTCCCTGATCATTCATATTGTAAATGTCCTCCCACTGAAAGCGACGGATCTGGTCACGGTGTAAACGCAATCCAGCGGTAATCTCATGGAGCACTTCACCTGCATAAAAATCTCCGTTGAACTCCGATTGAATACCGCCCAGGAAGTAATTCCGGTTATTTGCCTTAACCCGAAGTTCACCCGCCCTTGTTCCGGTTAAAACTTCATAGAGTTCAGTCTCATTGAATAAGGCGGTAGCCAAATCCTGACCATCAACCTTATTCAATTTATACCAGTTGCGGTGAAAGTCATTGTAGTAAGCTGTGGTTGAGAGCGTGCTGCCATTATCCCAACGCGTTTGATGCCGGAGATAGGTCCGTGTTTGATGCGTATTGATTTCATCAAAACGAGACGCTGCATAACGTCTGTAAGGATCATCCCTAAAGTCCTGAGTCGATAATCCTAAGTAGGTTTCATCGGCATGAAAATCCGTGTAACCCAACTTAAATTCGAAGGAGTGAAATTGAGTAGTAGCCGGTTGCCATCCGAACTTCACCATCGTATCTGTTTTGTCGAATCCTGTGTCATCGGATCCCTCATAAGCAGCCGTACTGTCGATGGTCTTAAACCCGCCAGCAGTCCGTGCGTAAATTTCGGCCAAATAACCAAAGGTTCCGGCATCAGACTCCTGCTCCCCACCCGTCCATACATGGATCCGAGCATCATCATTCTCTCCGTATTGTAATTTCACATACGAGGACTTTTCATCCGGGATTGGGGTGGATATATAATTAATAACCCCTCCGGTTGTATGTGGCCCATACTGGAGTTGGCTCGATCCTTTCAGGACCTCAAGTGAAGACATGCGTCCCGCCGTGGGCGAATAGTAAGCCGATGGAGCCGCATAAGGTGCAGGTGCGGTCAGCACCCCATCCTCCATCATCGTCACTTTGCCACTCCGGTTGAAATCTACGCCCCGAAGGCTGATGTTGGGAAACAAGCCATACCCATCCTCCCCACGAAAATAGACACCCGGAACTTGCCGAAGGATCTGGTCAATGTTCGCGTACTGGAAGTTGTTAATTTCCTCCTTAGCGAGATAGAATCCAGAACCCGGAATCTCGAAGACTGATTCCTTGGATCCGATGATCTCAAACTCAGTTATATCAATGACAGGACCTTCAACATTTTGAGCTGAGGCAGTGTTGGCGATTCCCACCGCAGCAAACAGTGAGAGTAGTTGTTTTAGCTTTATAGATTTCATTAGCGTTTAGGATTTTTAAACAATGGTTGATGAAACTGAGTCTCAATTACACCATGTCAACCCATTTATTGATAACGAGTCTCATTTTCTTTAGAATTAGAATGATTCAAAATTGAGACTGCCCAAGGAATCTTCGCATTTCTAACACCAGAGATTGACAGGATGCCTGCATTACCAAGCTTAGGTGCATGGCTCGTAAAGCTGTTCTAATCTTAAATCTGGGTTCTCCCGACTCCACTTCCACCGCCGACGTACGCAAGTATCTGAAGGAATTCCTGCTCGATGAGCGTGTGATTGATGCAAACCCTGTAGCAAGGAATCTGCTCGTTCGTGGCATTATCCTCCCTACTCGCCCCAAAAAGACCGCGGCGGCCTATAAGAAAGTTTGGACGGATGAAGGAAGTCCTTTGGTTCTCACCAGCAAGAATGTCCAAGAAAAGGTTCAAGAGCAGGTCGATATTCCCATAGAGCTAGCCATGCGCTATGGCTCCCCTTCCATACCCGATGCGATTACACGGTTGAAGGCCCAGAATATTGAAAAGCTCTTCATCATGCCCATGTATCCGCACTACGCCATGTCGAGTTATGAGACAGTGCTCGTGCGTGTCCAGGAAGAGCTTAAAATACAGGCGCCAGAGGTGACTTGGACAGTACTTCAACCTTTCTATAGGGATGAGGATTATATCAATGCTCTGGTGGAGAGCGCACGCCCTTACATCACAGATGACCTGGATAAGGTTCTTTTCAGTTATCATGGCGTACCTGAACGTCACATGCGCAAAGCAGACACATCCAACGCTCACTGTATGATCACTCCAGATTGTTGCAGTGTTTGCCATCCAGCTCAAAGCACCTGCTACCGGCACCAATGTTTCGAAACAACGAAGGCCATGATTCACAAACTCGGCCTTCCTCTAGGTAAACATGCCGTCTCTTTCCAATCACGGCTCACCAAGGAGCCATGGCTGAGGCCTTTTACCGATCACGTTTTGGAAGAATTCCCCAAGCAAGGCGTTAAACGCATTGCCGTTATCTGCCCATCTTTTGTGACTGATTGCCTGGAAACACTCGAAGAGATCGAGATGGAAGGACGTGAAGAGTTTCTTGCCGCAGGGGGAGAGTCCTTCACAATGATACCTTGCTTAAATGAACATCCAGCCTGGATAACAATGCTGAGCAATCGCATTCGTGACTGGGACACATCCGAAGATTAATCTACCTCTAATGACATGGGCTCGAGTGCTGACATACTTTGGATCGGCCTTGGCAATCTGCTCTACACACTGGGCTTTGTCACCGCGATCCTCTATCTGATCCGGGCCAAACATCATCCGCGATGGCTGCTCTATATGATCATCGCCGGAGGGTACGCCATTCACAGCTATGGACTGTATTTGCGCGGTATGGAAGTCCGAGGCTGTCCCATAGGGAATACCTTTGAGATCGTTCAGTTTGTCATCTGGTCACTGACTTTCTGCTTTTTAGTTTTGGGGCCAGCCTTTCGGCTAAGCTTGTTTGGTTTCTTCACAGCAGGTTTAGCTGCAATCCTATCTGTTCTGGCCTTTATTTTTCGAGGCTGGGATACGCCCTATCCGCTCGATGTCGGCAAAGTGAGTCCAGCGATCGAATTCCACGCATCCCTGGCTGTGTTCTCCTATGGCATCTTTGGCCTCCTCGCCATAAGCTGTGTTTTATATATCCTGCAAAATTACTCGTTAAAGCATCACCGCTGGAAAGGGATGTATGAATTCCTCCCATCCTTAGTGGAATCCGAAACGATGACACTCCGCATGCTCGCAGCAGGATCAGGGGTACTCACCGTATCATTGTTGGTTGGCTATTCCTACTTCGTTCAAAATACCGCAGAAATAAACGCAGCAAAGTTGGCCGCAACGGTTGCGGTATGGTTGGCCTATCTAGTGGTACTCTTCCTACGCCTGACCAATCGTCTCTATGGTAAGAAACTGGCTTGGACCAGTATCGTGCTTTTCTTCTTTGCCCTTCTCTCCATCTGGCCAGTCGATGCCAGCCGGCAGACCAAGCCCACCGCTCATACCTCAATTGAAATGCCTCACGAATGACCCAGGATTCGCGCACATTTTTTTGCTGGGGAGTCAGTCATCATACCGCTCCCATCGAGTATCGGGAAAAGATCAGCCCTGATACGGCGCAGGTGGATTCGATTTATGAACTTCTCAACGCAGAGGAATGGATCAATGAGCTCACAGTACTAAGCACTTGCAATCGCCTGGAAATTTATGGCGCTGGGTACGAGACACATTCGCATAAGATTGCTTCCACCATATCGAAAATCATTGAGATCGATCATGGTGAGCTGAATGAAAAATCAGGCTTACTCGTGGACCATGAGGCGATGCAGCATCTCTTTTCAGTCACAGCAGGTCTGGATTCACAAATCGTAGGAGAAGTTGAAATCACAGGCCAAGTGAAACAGGCGTTTCTGACCGCTGGAAAGCAACGCACGGTTGGCAAAATGCTTAACAAAGCATTTCAAAAAAGCTTCCAGACCACGAAATGGATTCGGTCCAATACCAATATTGGCAAAGGACAAATCAACGTCGCCACGGTTGCCGTAGACCTTGCTCTAAAAGTTTTTGGAAATCTGAAGAGCTGCAACACTCTGGTCATTGGCGCAGGTGATATTGCCGAGAAAACCATAGCTGCTTTGAAAAGTAGAGGAGCTAACAATTTTGCTATTTCCAACCGGACGTTTGAGAAAGCGAAGGCTCTAGCAGAATCCATGGGCGGCATCGCCCTACCCTTCGAAAGCTTGGATAGTTTTCTAGCCAAAGCAGACGTAGTCATTTGCTCCACCGCTTCCAAGGATTTCATACTGACCGAGCCTCGCATGAATCACTTTCTCAAGAAGCGGGCCATTCGTCCTCTCTGCCTCCTTGATCTGGCTCTTCCCAGAGACATCGATCCTGGCATCGACCGATTCCCAAATGTCTTCTTGTATAACCTGGATGACTTAGCAGATATCGCCGAAACGAATCTTCAGGCACGGAAAGAGGAGTTAGGGAAATGTCACGCTTACATCGAAAAGAAGATCCAACACATTCTTTATGGGAATACCTCAAATCACTCACAGGAGAGAGAGTCACGAGGCATTCAACCCACCTAAGGAATTGGGAAGCTACTTTTCTAGAGGTGACGAAGCAGCCAATTCCAAGGCGTCTCATCGTTCTCTTGCTTCAAGCGTCGGTGTAATTCCTTACAATCGTCTTGGGTCTGCTGAATGACTTCCTGATCGGTAAGACATCGATCTATCTCCTTGGCTAAGACGGATGGCTTCGCATCCCCTTGAATATATTCCGGGTAGTAAGGTTTTTCTAAAAGCAGGTTCGCAATTCCGATGTAGGGAATGCTCACAAGTATCCGCCCCAACACATAGGATAATCCCTGAATGCGATGAACAATTCGTCCGGGAATCCCAGCCAATCCACAGCGCAGGGACATCGTCCCGGAAGTCGTTAGCACAGCGCCCGCTTCTATCCCCCCTTCATTTCTAACCAGGCTGATTCGCTTTTTCGCTTTTGGAAACGCTTCAAGCACTCGCTCAATCTCACTCAGGATAGTTTCACTGGGGTAAACAAGAGTCGCATCCCGCCCGCCATAATTTGCCAGAAACCGTTCATAGGCCTCCAGCAGTATGGGAAGCACACGCCTCACATTACTTACCCGACTGCCAGCGAGCAGCAGCAAGTTACCCTCCGCGCTATAGACCAAATCACAGTCTTGCTTGCTCTGCAAAAACGGATGGCCGACAAAGGTCGTTTCCAGATTGGTGTCGGCATAACACTCGACTTCAAAAGGGAAGATTACGGACAATCCATCCAAGAGCCGATCCATCTCAAAACGACGCTTGGCCTTCCAAGCCCAAATCTGAGGACCGATGTAATACAAAAGCTTGGTTTCGCCTCCCGCCTTGGCAGCAATCCCCTTTTCAAAAAGCGCCTTTGCCAGACGCAAATTGAATCCGGGATAGTCTACAAAGACAACCGCGCGAGGTCGGTGTTGATCAACCCAATCGATGACTGTCCCAAACAGCTGTTTGAAATACTTGTAGTGCTTGAGGACTTCAAAAAACCCAACCACCGACAGGTGAGTCAGATCGAATAGTAGCTGCGCACCGGCACCCATCATAAGCTCACCGCCTACAGCCGCAATTTTTAAGTCTGGCTGATCCTGTAAGAGTTTACGAATGACTACAGCTGCATGCTCATCCCCAGAGTGCTCCCCTGCAATGACCAGAATATCTACCGTACCTTGAGCCGGTGAGGCCAGCTCATCTGGCAATACAGGGACATAACTCATTGAGCCGATTTTTGGTGGATCTGCTCAGTAATCCGAAGCGCCAACTCCAAAGCTTGTTTCCCCAAGGTCGCATCCACTTTCGGGTTCGACATATTGGTCACGCAATCGAGAAAGGAAGCTAACTCGATTTTCAAAGGCTCACCCTTTTCAATTGGGATCTCCTCTTTCTGGAGTTCGAAGCCCTCTCGTTTCACGAAATGCCCCTCCTGCTTCATAAAGTCTAACGACAGGTAGGCGTTGTTTTGAAAAACACGAATCTCACGTACCTTCTTCTCACTCACCCGACTGGTGTTTACATTCGCTACCGCACCATTCGCAAAGGTGATCCGGCAATTGGCTATATCTTCTGTGGACGAAAGAACGTTTACACCCACTGATTCAACCTTCTCAACCGGCGCTCCAACAAGCTGCAAGATCACACCTAAATCATGAATCATTAGATCCAATACAACTCCCACCTCAGTACCTCTAGGTGTAAATGGAGCCAGACGATCTGCTGTGATAAATAAGGGCTGATCCACTGCCTGCTCCAAGTAACTGGTCACGGGGTTGTATTGCTCAATGTGACCAACCTGAATCAAGCAGTTGTTTCGTTTCGCTGCTTCTAAAATGGTTTCTGCCTCCGCACTGCTTACACAGAGAGGCTTTTCTATTAACAGGTGGCAGCCCTTAACGAGCAACGGCACGGCAACTTCACAATGCTTGTCAGTTGGAACCACCACACTGATCGCATCACAGGCATCGGCCAAAGCATCCAGATCTGTAAATACAGGGCAGCCAAATTTGTCGCCGATCTCCTTACCACGCTCAGGATCAACTTCAAAAATACCTGCCAGCTCACACTGTTCGAGTTCAGAGTAGATTCGCGCGTGGTGCTGACCTAAATATCCAACACCGACAACACCACATTGAATGGGTTTATCAGGATTCATCTTCTACGATTTCAAGTTTTCCAAAATGGAGTCGATAGCGAACATCTGTTTTCTTCGCATGGACTGAGTTGTGAGTGACTAGAATTAAACTGGTGCCCTCTTCACGGGAAACATCCAGCAATAGTTCGATTACGGAGTCACCCGTTTCTTCATCTAAATTTCCTGTCGGCTCATCGGCCAAAATTAATTTTGGTCGATTCAACAATGCTCGGGCTATCGCTACACGTTGGCGCTCTCCGCCAGACAACTTCTCCACAGAGTAATGTAAGCGATCTTCCAAGCCGACGCGCACCAACAATTCACGTGCACGGTCTTGATCTTCCCGGGTAGCTTTCCCCATTAACCGAGCTGCGAGTATCACGTTATCCAATACATTAAGCTCTGGCAATAAATAGTAAGCCTGAAACACCATGCCGACTTGCTCAGCTCGCAGCGCAGCCAAAGTAGCACCCGACTGACCGTGAATACGAATTCCGTTCCAATAAAGCTCTCCCGTGTCTAAGGCTTCGAGTCCGGAAATAATGTTGAGAAAGGTAGTTTTCCCACTTCCAGATGTCCCCTGAATAGCAACCGTTTCTCCCCTGCGCAGCTGCAAGTTTACTCCTTTTAGAACTTCAACGGTTTCAGTCCCATTAGGAAAAGACTTCTGAATCTCGCTCGCTTCCAAAGCGAACTGCACATTTTCTATAATTTCCACGTTCTACATTACTGAGGATTCGCCTCACTGGTTGGCAAGCTGTAACTAAGCAAATCCAACCCTTCACCTGCTATTCAATAGCATGCTCTGCGAATCTTGACCTCAACAAAGACAATAAGTTTCTGCCATTGCCGATTCATCTGAAACAATTGCGAGCACCTCACACAGAGTCCAAGATCCTGCGAATCATAGACTCACGAGCCTCAATGCTTTCACAGAGCTTCATCTGAACCCGAGCGCGATTGAGATTATGGGATTCATAATCGGTTTTGAAGTATACATCTCCCGCCAGGTAGTCGCTAAAGAAGCGAATCACCAATTCAAAGGTCAGTAGCCGAATAGAATCATACATGTAGTGCTGATCTGCATCCGTTAGAAATTCACGAGCTTGCTTCTGATACCCTTTCATAAGCGCCTCAAAAGAATCCAAATCGATGACCACATCTCGAAGGTCTTTAACTTCTTCACCCGCCGGATTACAAGCCGACCGTACGCCATCCCCGATATCATAGTGAATCAATCCAGGTTTCACCGTATCCAGATCAATGATCGCTGTTCCCTTCCCGGTAATATCATCTATCATGATATTGGTAATCTTAGGATCACCATGAATAGGCCGCACCTTCAGCTCACCCCGCTCACGAGCATCTTCCAAAACCGAAGCAAAATCGCGTCTCTCCTGTATATAGGCTTCTACACGTCGCGCCTCAGACGAACCCTTCAATCGATCCTGAGCATAATCGGTCTGCACGACTGTATCATGATGGGCCAGGTAAGTCGGCGTAACATGGAATCCCGGCAAGGTATCGCCTAATTGATCAACTGGAAAATCCGCAATGGTCTTCTGAAAATGTCCGAGCACATAACCTGCCTCATGCGCATGCTCTACATTGAGCACCTGCTCATGAGAGGTCGCCGAAGAAATCATAGACAAGGCACGCCAATAGTTCCCCTCAGCATCTACAAAGAAGTCTTTCCCATCCCTGGTCTTCATCACGAGAGGCAACTGCCAGATCCGATTCGACTTACTGGCCTGCTCATTCAAGCGCTTGTGTGCATAATCCGTAATAGCACGCATGTTCGACATCACTAAATCAGGTTTCGGAAACACATTGTGATTGATTCGCTGCAAAACGAACTGTGTCTCAGAATAACTGGTCCGCGTGATTACACGATAGGTGTCATTTACATTTCCAGTATCAATATTGAGAACGGTCACAACTTGACCAGTTACTTCAAACTCAGCTGCAATAGATTCGGGGGTCATAAAATCAATCTAGGATGTTAAGCAAAACAGTAGGTACGACTACCAAGGTCTGTCTATCCCTTTCCTTATCCATATTAATCAAATGCAAGACCCCCTATTACCATATCACTTTATTCCATAACCGTTCTTTAACTCCTTGATTCATCCATTGACTCTGAAATCATTCAGGGACTCATGCAAAGCACACCTTTACGCACTTCGGTTATCGGCAGTTACCCATTCCCAGGATGGTTGGAATTTGCCTCGCAGAACCTCACTCAGTTTGGAGAAAACGACATCAAGGAGATGCAGGACGATGCAGTCGTCGCGGCTATCCACGACCAGACCTCAGCTGGGCTTGATGTAATCACCGATGGTGAGCAAACACGTTTCGACTTTAACCTGTCCTTCTATGGCTACCTGGAGGGAATCGAAATGGAGAGCGCGTCCCCTCGCATCTACGGTCCTCCCGCGCACGATCAGCGAGGGAAGCATGCCATTTCAGGTGAGTTGGCAGCCCCAAATGGACTGGGAGCTGTGGAAGAGTTTGAACGGCTCAAACGCCTCGCACCTGCCAGGCAAGCATTGAAGGCAAGTATACCAGGGCCATTTACTCTAAGCGGGCGCCTGCTTCCGAATGATCAGTACACAAATCGTTACGAGATCACTGAAGCGCTGCTGCCGATCGTGCAAAAAGAAATCGAAGCATTGGTCGAAGCCGGATGCGAAGAGATCTGTGTCGATGAGCCTTCCATGAGTTGTTACGCCTACAAAGCGGATCCAGAGGTGTTCGTAGATTTATTTAATCGTACCGTCGAACCCGCAGCAGGAAAGATTCGCGTCTGCTCCCACCTTTGCTTTGGAAACTTCAAAGCGCGTGGAGTAGGAAAACGAACACCAAGTGCCATGTTCCCAGCCTTCCTCGATATGCACGTGGACGAGATGCACATAGAAACCTGCACCACCAATTTTGTCTTCCTCGACCTAATCGAAGCCATCAGCAAGAAGTTCGACGCCGCAGTAGGCATCATCGATGTAAAGAGCTACTATATCGAAACGCCTGAAGACGTGGCAGCCATCATCAAACGCTGCCTTGAATTCGCTCCGCCCGAGCGCCTCGTCTTTGCACCCGATTGTGGGCTTTCCCAAACCGCACGTTGGGCAGCCAAACAAAAGCTGCAAAATATGGTAGCAGGGGCTAAGTTAGTTCGCAAAGAATTGGGACTACCCAACGCTTAATGAAACCAGCTTTCCAAAAAGACGAAGCGCTACTCGAGGACATTGAAGCTGCGCGTAAAGACGATTCCGATACACTCTACACATGGTGGCTTGGACAAAGCGGTTTCCTCGTCATGTGCGGTGGCAAAACGGTGCTTTTCGATCCCTACTTATCCGACTCACTCACCAGAAAGTATGCCGAGACTGATAAGCCGCACACACGCATCACAGAACTGGTTATCGATCCCTTTCAATTAAGAGGAATCGATATTATCACCTCGAGCCACAATCATACCGATCATCTCGATCAGGAAACGCTGGCAGCTTTATTTGAGGCAAACCCTGAAACTCAGTTTATCATCCCGGAAGCCAATCGCGATTTTGTAGCGACACGGATGGGGTGCGATCCTGATTGGCCGATTGGCATGAACGATGGCCTCTCCATGGAAATAGGAGACGTTTCATTTCATGGTCTGGCTTCAGCTCACGACGAACTAAAAACCAACGACAAAGGTGAACACCACTTCATGGCATTTGTGATTCAGCTCGGTCCTTGGACCATTTATCATAGTGGAGATACACGGCTCTACAATGGTCTCCCAGACCGCTTAAACAAACACAGTATCGATCTAGCCTTCCTCCCTATCAACGGCTACAAACCGGAACGTCGAGTGGCCGGCAATTTAAATGCCGAAGAAGCCGCCCAGCTAGCCACCGATTGTAACATCGGAACCAGCATCCCTCACCACTACGACATGTTCGAGTTCAACACCGCCGACCCTATCGATTTTGGTTCCGCCTGCTCCAAACAAGACGTCACCTGCCAAATACTCCGCAACGGCGAAAAAGCCACATTCTCAAAATAGAAGCTGAACTCCGATACCTGAAACCAGACACCTTTTTCCCATGACTCCAACTCAAGACTACCTAGAAAAATCCCGCGGCCTCATCGACACCGTTGCCAGCCAACAAGAAGCCATCAACCAAGCCGCCGATTGGTTTGCAGAAACCATTCTAGCTGGCCGCATGGTCCATCTCTTTGGCTCGGGGCACAGTCGAATCCTCTCCGAAGAAATGTGGCCACGTTATGGCTCCTTTCCCGGCTTCAATCCGATCGTCGAGCTCTCACTCACCTTCCACAACTTGGTGGTCGGCTCCAATGGACAACGTCAGGCCATGTATTTGGAAAACGTCTCTGGTCTGGCTGAGCAGATCCTGCGCAACTTCGATTTATCCGATCAAGACAGTGCATTGGTTGTTTCATCCAGTGGATCCAACAGAGTCCCCATCGAAATGGCTGAGCAATTTCAAAAGGCAGGGGTAAAAGTAGTCGCTCTCGTCAGCAAGCTGCATTCGGAAGCTTCATCCACCAAAGACGATCGCGGAATGAAGCTATCAGACTTCGCGGACCTAATCCTCGACTCGGGTGCACCGGTCGGAGATGCCATGGTCTACGTGGACGGACTCGACACACCCGTCTCACCCGGTTCAACCATCGGCGGATGTCTTTTGGTTAACTCGATCAAAGCCGAAGTCGCCCAGCGGCTCACCGCAGCAGGACAACCACCAAAAGTCTTAACCGCTGGAGCCGTTGTTGGAGCCGAAAGGGCTAATGAGTTATTTCAGTCTGCGTACGATGAACATGGACGGCGCATCGCGAAGTACTATGCTGAACTAGGTAAGTAAGCTATGAGCAAGACTTGGAAAATCGCCGGAATTAATTTTGATCACTTTCACATAGGAGATCTGCTTCGTCAGACCTTCGACCATCCCAATGCCGAGATAGTAGGTATATGCGATGAGGATCCTTCTCGTATGGAGGAGGCCATTGAAAATTTTTCAATCCCCGCCGGGCAAGTCTTCACGGATATCGACGAGTGCATGAAAGCAACCGATCCGGATCTCGTCATCATCTGTGCCTCCACCGCCCGTCACGCTGAGTATGTTGAGAAACTGGCTCCATACGGAAAACATCTATTCGTCGAAAAGCCATTTGCCGATAACCTCGAAGGCGCTGACCGCATGCTCGCAGCCATTCAGGAGGGACAGCAGTTAATCATCAACTGGCCGCTACGCTGGTATCCCTCGCACGCGACCGCATTTCGCCTCATTCACGAAGGCAGGATCGGAACGGTCCGCGAAGTTCATTTCTACGATGGCAATCGCGGTCCCCTGGCTCACGGCGCTGACAAAACAGTGCTCGAAGTAACTGCTGAGCGTAAAGCTGAAAGCTGGTTCTACAAGAAGAGCGAAGGCGGAGGATCACTGCTCGACTACCTTGGCTACGGCACCACCCTGGCAGCTTGGTACAATGGAGGCGTTATTCCTACTGAGGTCACGACCATCACGGGCGGAGATCCCAGCCTGGAAGTAGACGAACATAGCATCACCATTTGCCGCTACGCCGATGGAACACTATCCAAGTTTGAAACCAAGTGGGGCACCTTCTCGGATCCCTGGACCCACCAGCCACAGCCGAAATGTGGGTTCAACATCGTCGGCACAGAAGGCACCATCGCTTCCTACGATTTGGAACCAAGCATCCGAATTCAGACCCGAGACAAACCTGAAGGAGAAGAGATACCCTCCGACGATCTTCAACATCCATTCCACGCCCCAATTCCCTACGTGCTCCACTGCCTGGAAAACAATCTTCCCATCGACGGCCCGCTCAGCCCCGAAACTTCACGCATCGGGCAACTCGTGGTCGATGCGGCCTTTAAAAGCGCTGAAATAAAATCAACGGTAACCATCTAACTGTAGGAGCGGCTTTACGCAGCGATCGATTCGTGCAGCCTAAAAGCAGTCGCGAACTTCTCCATTTTCTAAGCAACACTACCCCAAGACCATGTCAGATCAGGAAGATACCAACTACGGCCTCGACGCAGAGGTCTCTACAAAAGAGCTCCCCGCCCCTGACCTCGATTACAAACCACGTTTCCCCAAAAACTACCGCCCAGGAATCGGACTCATCGGTTGTGGCGGTATCACCGTCAATCACCTCTCTGCTTACAAGCAGGATGACCTGAATATCGTTGGTTTGTGCGACCTCAACGAAGAGGCCACCGAGGCGCGCCGCAAAGAATTCTTCCCTGAAGCCAAGTGCTATACCGACTACCACGAACTGTTAGCCGACGAAGAGATTGAAGTAGTGGATATCGCACTACATCCAGCTCCTCGTGCCGCCGCCATCGAAGCAGCACTCAATGCTGGCAAGCATGTACTCAGCCAAAAGCCCTTCGCTCTCGATCTCGATGTCGCAGCTCGATTGGCAGACCTGGCCGACGAAAAAGGTCTCAAATTAGCCGTCAACCAGAACGGTCGCTGGGCACCCTATGTGCGCTACATTCAGCAAGCGATCAATCAAGGACACATCGGAGAAGTGCATTCGATCAACATGTTTCTCAATTGGGATCACACGTGGATCAAAGGGACCGCCTTCGAATCGATTCACCATATCATTCTATACGACTTTGCTGTCCACTGGATCGACATGTCGGTCAACTTTTTCAAAGGACAAGATGCCGAGCTTGCTACGGGCTCTGTTCGCATTGCAGCGGAACAATCCATCACCCCGCCGATGATGGGAGGCACAACCATTCAGTTTACGAACGGATTTGCCAATCTGGGCTTCGATGGCCACAGCAAACAAGGCTCGCTCGAACGATTTTCCATCACCGGATCCAAAGGCATCCTGACCGCCATCGGACCTTTGCTGAAAATTGATAAGGTAAAACTCGAAACAGACGAAGGCGTCGCAACCGCTCAGCTCGAGGGCGAATGGTTCAACGATGGATTCCGAGGCACCATGGGAGAACTCCTCTGCGCAATCGATGAAGATCGGGAGACCTTCAACTCCGCCCGCAACAACCTCAAGACTTTGGAAGCAGTTTTTGCTGTCATAAGATCAGCTGACACCGGACAAACAGTGAAGCCTGGTGACCACCGGCAGTTGGATGAAAAATGCCAGCCGAAAGCCTGATTATAACGTCGCCCGAAACACCGGCCTGGGAGCCAATATTCGAGTGATAGCTGTTGATGTGTCGCCGCTCATTCGTTTCTGAACGACTTCCACAACATTGTCGGCGATTTCCTGCCAAGGCATGGCGATCGTGGTCAGGTTAAACTGTTCCGCAATGGGCGCATCATCGAACCCTATCACTTTCGGGATCGTGGAAGAAATTCTGAGTGCCCTATCAAGTAACGCTTGAGCCAGGCGATCGTTCGCACAAAAAACGACATCTGGTTTTGCATTCAAAACGGGATCCGAAGCTTTGATTCCATCCTCGTAATACCAGGATCGGGCATACGTCACTTTTGCCTCAGGGATAATTTCAGTGAACCCTCGCACGCGATCGAAACAACGTTGATCGCTTTTGGGGCCACCGAGCACAGCCACTCGTTTCGCACGCGTTCGGGCGCGGACCAATTCACCCGCCGCAATGCCCCCTGAATGATCGTCAACACTCACTGCATCCACATAAGCTGCCGAAAGACCTTTCGGAGGCGTTTGATTAATTAACACACAATAACGCCCTTCATCTAACAGCACTTGAGGCAGTGACTGACATTCCCAAAACACTGGAAGGCTACCTGCATTGAAACGAAGTTGGGAACTGTCCCAGCGAGCACGAACTGCAACGCCAGCTTTAGCAAAACCCTCCAACAATTGATCCTTCAACAAAGAACCAAAACTTCCCATTCGCTTCGCCCGCTCGTTGAGCACGAGATCCACGCCTTTCCACTTCGGTGCCTCCCCCCGGAGGTAGGTTCCACTACCTGGCTTGCGATAGAGATAGCCTTCCGCCACCAATTCGCGCAGGAGGGTATCTGCAGTCTGGTAACTGATTTCGAAATGCTGCCCCAACGCTCGGTTTGAAAGGAAGCGACTCCCCGGTTGGTAGTAACCATGCTCAATCCGGCGAACCAGTTTCTCCTTCAACTCCAAAACTTTTTGCGATCGCGGGCGGGCCATGAGATCACCGTTAACATATCGGTTTGTCTGTCAACTGTTCCCTTATCGCTTGCTATGACCACTTCAATTTACAGGCTCTAACCCATCGAACTAGAAGGCAAAGTCATCGTTATTGTAGGAGGAACCACCGGCATCGGAGGAAGTGCCGCAGAAGCCTGTGCAAAAGCTGGAGCTAAAGTCGTCGCCGTCGGTCGGTCTCAAGAAAGCTGCGATCAGATAGCTGCCAAATTGGGTGAAGACGGCAAGGTCCTGACCGCCGATGCCACCGCACCTGAAACTGCTAATCAAGCCATAGACCTGGCCCTCGAAGCCTTTGGAGGATTCCATGGCCTTTATCATGTCGCAGGAGGCAGTGGTCGCAAATACGGTGATGGGCCCCTCCACGAAATCACTGACGAAGGCTGGGAAAAAACCCTGAATTGGAATCTTACCTCCCTCTTCCAATCGAATCGTGCCGCAGCTCAACGGTTTCTCGAGCTTGGCCATGGAGGCAGTGTGCTCAATTTGGGATCTGTTCTCGGTTACTCCCCTTCCCCAAAGTATTTCACCACCCACGCATACGCTACCACCAAGGCAGCCATCATTGGATTCACAAAGTCAGTGGCCGCCTATTACGCAGATAAAGATATTCGTTTCAATGTCCTCGCTCCGGCATTGGTCGAAACACCGATGGCACAACGCGCCGCAAAGGATGATACCATCCAGAACTTTATCAAAACCAAACAACCGCTCGATGGCGGTAGGATCGGCATCCCCTCAGACCTCGACCAAGCAGCCCTCTACTTTCTCGGCGACGGCTCCAAGTTCACCACCGGCCAAGTGCTCACGATCGATGGAGGATGGTCGGTCAGCGAAGGACAGTATTAGTATCAAGCTACGTTCGGTGTTTTAAATTTCGTCTAACTCGATTTTAGTTTAATGGAGGTAAGGTAGTACCTTCATGCCAAATCCCATCTACTTGAGTTCCGAGGGAAACATCATCAGGCCCTTTATGATTTCGATGTAACAGACTATTAAGTACATCTACAGCGGTTGCTCCCAACATGTCACGTCTGTGACGAATGCCGGTGGCGTTTTCGAAATCCTCGTTCACATTCAAACTTATATAGGCCATATCATCTGGAATGGTAAGACCTTCCATCTTCACCGCTTCTAGAAAATGGTGGCAGCGGCTTACAACGACCTGAGGTCGATGTTCCCTCAACCAAGCTCGAATGGCACCGTGGTCATGCTGTCCTTCAACACGTAAAACAGGAATGTGATCTTCAAGCTTAGCTCTCTGGCTTTGAGAGAAAATATGCGCCGCATCCCATTGGTAGCTCCATCTTACATCTAACTCGTTTTGAACTACGAGACCAACACGGGTGTAACCTCGTTCCAAGAGCTTGTCCCAACAGAGCATCATATCCATATAGTGATTTTGCACCACATGATGAAACAAGGTGTAATTCGAAGGTCGGCTAATCGCCACAACCGAGAACTGTTTCCAATCCAAATCGAGTTTGTCATCGTTATTTTCGAAAGGTGCAAGAATGAGCCCTCGAATACCTCTGGACTCAAGAATATGGCTGAACCGCTTCGGACTCACTCCCTCATCTCTTGCCCAGAACTCCTGGAGCGAATACCCCAACTTCAAGGCCCGTTCCTTCGCTCCCTCAATAACATCTTTTTGCAAGGGATTCCCTGACCAACCGTCGCGGGTACTCCAGTTGGTTACGAGACCCAGGACCGAAAATTGATTTTGCACACGAAGCTTACTACGGTATGCCGACAAGGCAGAAAGAGCGGGATCAGGACTGTATCCCATTTTTTCAGCAATTCTTTTCACTTTTTCCACGGTGGCTTTCGCCATCGTGGGATCGTTCTTCATAGCCATCGAAACCGCGGCGATACTGAGCTGAGCTTTCTCAGCAATGTCTTTTAATCGTATGCGGGGATTCGTTGCCATAGGGGAGCAGGGGTTCGTGGATGTTCAGCTAGAATTTGTAACAATCTTTGAACTGTTTCAAATAATATTCCGTCGCATCTTTCCTTTGTTGTAAAAAGATAGGACACAAGACTTTTAATCCCAAGAAGAATGAGGTATATCCTTTATTCTAATTGAGAAATCCCTCAATAAAAAGCGACAGCCTTCCTAAATCGCCTCCCATATTTAATTAGCACATATGCCTTCCATCAAATACCCCGAACCTCCCAAGCAATTAAAGGAAAGGGGTTGGTGGAAATCCATCGGATTTTTGGGTCCCGGCATCATCATTGCCTCCGTATCGATAGGAACCGGAGAAACCATATTCGCCTCGCGCGGAGGAGCAATTTTTGGATACGCCATCCTTTGGTGCTTTACGATCGGCCTCATTCTCAAGGCGATCCAAATCTACGCTTCATCACGTTATATGATGATCTCGGGAGAGCATCCCATGCAGAGCTGGTTGATGCTTCCAGGGCCCCGAGGCTGGTTGCCGATTGCACTGCTCCTAATGACCGGGGTTTGCCTGCCCTTTCTTCTCGCGGCCTTATCGATCTCTGTAGGTTCTATCATCTCGTGGGCACTAAACTCAGGCGAAATGTCCGACTACTCAGTCAGACTCTGGGCAACGGGACTAGTTCTCGCAGCCGGAGTTGTCAGTTGGGGACAAACCTACAAACGCCTTGAGACCACTCAAATGGTCGTGGTTGGCATCCTGCTTGTCTGCATTCTGGTTGCGGCTATTGCCTGCCAACCTGACCTGGGAGCACTCATAAAAGGGATGCTGGTTCCAGCCATACCCAGCTACAAAGAATGGATTCACCAATCTTACCCCGATATTGCCAAACAGGCCGAATGGATTGAGCTGGTCACCTACATGGGAATCATTGGAGGCGGACTTCCAGCCTACATTGGCTACTTTGGATTTTTAAGAGATAAGAAATGGGGCCTGTTTGCAAAACAGGAGATCTACAATCACTCCACCGCAGAAGGATTTCCGGAAATCGATGCTTCCGATGAAAATAAGCAGAACTGCCGCAATTGGCTGAGAGCTATCAAGATCGATGTCGGTGGCTCGTTCCTGGCTATCTTCATCTTTTCATCTGCTTTCATGGTGTTGGGCGCCGTCATTCTTCACCAGGCACAGCTCATCCCTGACAAATTTGAACTACTCACTCACCAAGAGAAATTCCTCACCGCACTGAGTCCTTCCCTGCTCATTCTCTATCGAATCGGAATCATTGCAGCTATTGGCGGTACCTTGTTTGCTTCCTTCGATGTTTGGACCAAGAGCATCTACGAAGGCATTCTTCCGTTTCAGAAAAAGGAAAATCCAATCTCCAACGCCAAGTTAAAAAAATGGATTATCCTGAGCACTTCCATCATCGGCATCAGCGTTATCTGGTTGGGGATGGTTTCTGAAACCCTATCCAACCCGATCACCATCGTGGCCGTACCAGCATTGTTGGGAGGAACGACGGGCTGTGGAGTCTGGTGCCTGGGAGTAGCGTGGGCAGATCGTCGGAATCTTCCAAATTCCTACCAAATGAAACCACTCCTGTTCTTCCCACTCATTCTATCTGGCTGCTTTCTCCTCTTTGCCGGACTGCTGGGATTCTATTTTAAATTTATAGCCTAATACCATGCTAGGAATAACCATCTTTCCCGAATACATCCAAAGCGAAGGGCCGGAAGCCCTGCTCGATCGTTTGTTGGAAAAAATGCCGCTCACGGCCGTATCGACTTCTCCCTATGTCATGGAGGAGTGTCCGCCAGAACAAGGCGGCGAACGTGAGCCACCGGCGGACGGAGATAAAGGTCTGGCACGACTCTTGGAACGTCCACTCTGGGGAAAGAATGAAGTCTGGGTCAGTGCAACACCCAGCTTCGAACCCAACTTGGACTTATACCAAGGGCTGCGCTACCAGCCACAAGAGACAACCGACTTAACTCGACGAGAAGGCCCTATCATCGACCGGTTTATTGAGGCCTGTCGCGAGCGCAATATCGAGGTTTACCTTCAAGTTCAGTCGGCCATACCGCCTGGCTACAGGGTACAATTCGGAGGTCCCGTAAAGGAAGATATGCCTCGCCTACCGGACGGTTCCATTACTACCCGAAAGCTGGATAAAAATGGATCGCTCGCCAGTGAAGAAATCCTCGGCTACGGCGAAGCACTCATCAAAGACCTAACCACCCGCTACCCTACCATCGATGGCATCCGGATTGATTGGCCGGAATACCCTCCCTATTTTCTCGAAACGGTGTTTCTGGATTTCGGAGAACATGCTCGGAAGTTCGCCGAAGGCATGGGCATTGATTTTGAAAGCATGCGACGAAAGGTGCTAGCCCTTTATAAGCACCTCACCGAAGAACTGACAGACCAGGACCTTCAAACCTATATTAATTCGCCCGAATCGATTCTAGACAAATGGGCTGACTGCAGTGAATGGTTGGATTTCAAAAGCACGCTCGTATCCAACCTTCTTAGACGCTACAAATCCGCAATCGGAGATGACCATAAACTATTCCCCAGTTCTTTCCCTCCTCCCTGGAATCGATTAAGCGGATTCAACTTCCAACAGGCCAGTGAGATCGTCGACGCCATAAGCTGCAAATACTACACCATGCATTGGCCGATGATGCTGCGCAACTACGCTGACTCAGTTACCGAAAAGAACACCTCCCTGAATAAAGCCCTGTTAGCCGAATGCCTGGCCAAAGCTTTTGACGCCTATTCTCCTATTCCCGCTTCCTCGGATGATATTGATTATCCTCAACCAGAGGAAAACCATCCTGTAGACTTGGAGTCCTTGGCAAAAAAGCAACAGTGGGTAGACAGCCAAGTTGGCGAAACTCCAGTTTGGGCACTAGGACATGCTTATGGTCCCGTGGACGATTTTAAACAACGGGCAAAAACGGTTTTTGATGCTTCTCAGGACCGCCTATGGATTAATCGTTACGCCTACCTGGCAAACGAAAAGTTCGATGCCCTGGCGCAAGTGTTCGAGTAGGTGATCAATAGTGCTCTGCCACCAGGGACTGTACCGTTTTCGACTCCGGTCCTTTTTTGAGCCAGGCCTCAAGCTGGCCGTCTCCCTGGGGTAGCGTTACCGACTCGAACACACAACTCGTCGCCCCGCCCGAGATCGGTTAAGAAACCTGGACGGTTCCAAGCCGAGCCTCCACCTCAAAATAGAACTAATTGCACTGGATCAAAGTTTTCATCCAAACAAAAAGGGCGCCTGCGATTTCTCGCGAGGCACCCTTTTGGCAATGATTCGTGAATACAGAACTCCTTCGGTATTTACCTATAACTAGAACTACAAACGATACTAAAAACTAAAGGTATTGGTTATAAAGAACTCCTGTGGATTGGGATTACGCGTGATCGCAACAACTCCGTTTGGATTTGTTACCACCGGGATCATGTCATCATCACCGATCAGGTTGCGAACGTTGAGCTGGATTTTCCAGTTCACTTTGTCATCCAAAATTGGGCGGCTATAGTTAACCCAAAAATCTCCATTGAGCTCATCGGGTCCGAAGAACGGGCTACTAAGATCCGGCACCTGAATGCCATCTGTAATATTCAACCGGTATCCGGTCGCAGCACTATCCTGCCAGCGAAGTCCACCACCAACGCCGAAGCCTTTCAGCGCTCCTTCGTCGAAGTTGTAGGTCGATACTAGATTCCAACGCCACTTACGTTGCTCTGCGGAAACGGTTCCTTCTTTCGTCTTGGCGCCTGCCAAGGGAACGAGGTTATTATTTACAAGTTGTTGCTCCCAAGTGATCGTGCTACCGACCGATGGCGATTG
>CALJGU010000132.1 GCA_938075565.1 uncultured Opitutales bacterium
GTTGAGCCTTAGGCACTTCGTTTGATCCTTCGATACTAACGTCTTTGGAGTCAAAATCTTTGTTTTTGGCATTCGGATGCTCGGTAGCGTTGTCGTTCACCACTGCTGTGTCGAGCTCATTCTTCCATCTGCCATCGTCGCCTTTTATGGCCTTAACTTTGGCCTTGAAGACAATGCCATCCAAATCTTTGAGGCTTTTTAGTCGTCGGTAACTAATGGCGTTCGATGATCTGTGCCTGTCATCAATATCGTTGGATGAATCGAGGATACCGCGAATTAATTCGCGTCCCTTGCTGCCCCACCATGGTCCTTTTGGACTTTGAAGACCAATCAGTGAGAAGAATTTTTTTCTAGAGTGGGGTGCAGACAGGACTAAAAATTCACAATTTAGATATATCGCGCCCGATTTACCTTTAGACGCCATCCCATCGGTCCAGCCTAGTCTGACTTCATTATAACCGCCAGGCCTGATTTTCAGCTGGACCTGCACCTCGCTACCGTCAGGAATAATGCTATCTCTCTGACATTTTGGACAAGAAGGTTTTCTCTTCCCCAAGGAGTAAAATTTTGTTTTGCACTTAGGACAGACAATTTTTTCTCCTAAAGTTTTTTCCATGCTGTCCTCCTGCTAGCTCTTAAACCCATCTTAAGCATTAATCACCGTATTGAAGCGCGATTTTCTCTTTCCAAATTGCGTAACCGCCGGGAGCATTACAGCCGATCAGTCGGCAAATAGATGCCAACGATTTCAATATCACTTGCTGAAAACCATCGGCGCTCGCGTATCCATCAAGGTAGCAGTCTCCCTTCTTGTTTGTTTCAAAATCTAAAAAATATTGCTGGCCCAATTTCGAAGAAATGGGAGCCAATATTCAGTCCCCTTCTTGGTTACTAGCCATCAAGGCTTCAATTCGCTCAGACCCCTTGATGGAAAGTTGTACTACGTTGTCACTAGATTTTTCTTGATCGCTCTCGCGCAGCTTCTCAATTGTTTTCGAGTAAAGTGCCTTTGCTCGAGAGAGGGGGTCCAGATGGATGCCGACGACATTCTTGCCCTCCTCGGATATGACTGGGTTTGGGCTATCCTCCAGGTCGTACCCAAATTCATGGAGCATCTGCAGTGCCTTTGTCTCACCCGCTTTTGCAGCTTTCCGAAGTAAGGCAATGCCTTTTGCCTTATTCTCAACAACTCCGAACCCCTTGAGATAGCACTCTCCAAGTAAGTATTGAGCGTAAGAGGCTTCAACGTAAGAGGCTTCAGCGTCAGCGGCCAATTCAAGCCACTTGATGGCTTCAACGTCATTTGCCTCAACACCTTCGCCCAGGTAAAAAGCTCGACCAATTGCCATTTGCCCCCGGGGATTATCTGCATCAGCAGTTTGAATATAAAATTCAAAAGCATTCTCGAAGCTGCGCTTGCACCCCATGCCATTTCGTGCGCATTCACCGAGATAAAAGAGAGCATCCGAATTTATCTCTTTGGCCAATTCAAAGTATTCATATGCCTCGAAGTAATCCCTCTCGACCCCATTCCCCCAGTAGTAGCAAAGACCGAGATAGTAATTGGATGCTTCTATCCCTCCTTCGGCGGCTTTGCTGAAATACGAAAACGCCTTCTCGCTGCTTTCTTCGCATCCGCACCCTACGTAATGCATTTGACCAAGATAGAGGTCTGCTTCACTGTTGCCGAGTTCGGACGCGCGTTTGAAATAGGCGAAAGCCTGTTCATCGTCTTCTTCCACGCCCATGCCTAAATAGTGACATTCTCCTATCCTGTAGATCGAAAAATCGTCATAATTCTCGGCTGCCTTGTGCCACCAAATTAGAGCTTCCTGATGATCCTCGTCCGTTCCAACTCCATCAAAATGGTATTTCCCCAATACCCGCATACCGGGGACATAGCCCGTTTCTGCCAGTGCCCCCATTAACTCAAAGGCTTTGTCTGGATCTCGGTCGACACCCATTCCATAGGAATAACACAGCGAAAGGCGAAACGTTCCGTCCTCAAACCCATCGGAAGATGCTTGGGAAAACAATTCAAAAGCCCTTTCGTGATCTTGTTCGACAGCAAACCCGAGGTTGTACCAACCGCCCAGCATAGCTTTTGCGGGAGCAGAACCGTGTTCAATCGCAGTTTCCAAAATTTCAACGGCTCTCGGATGATCCTCTTCAAGACCGCAGAACCCACAGGAATGCCACCGTGCAATTTCACACATTGCCTCTTGATGGCCCTGCTCAGCTGCCTCGGTCATCCAGTAGAGTGCTTTTTTTTCGTCTTCCTCTAACCCCAGAAGGCCATAATAAAGCGCATCGGCTAGGCAGTACTGTGCCTCGGGATCCCCTGCATTTGATTGCGCGTCGAGGTAGCAGCAATACCCTACGTTTTTGATATCTATGATCTGCTCGGCCTCATTGGCGTCATCGCCCTTATGCTCAAGCAGCATATCCAGAGTTTTTGTTAACCGATGCAGGCGCGATACAAAGATATAATTGTAATGTCCTCCCTCGTATAAAACCTTGCGCTCAAACGGGGGAAGCAGGTTTTCTTCTTTTGACCGCTTCGACCATGAAAGGAGCAAATTCCTCTGACTTTTGGAAAAAGGGGATGGAACCTTATTTGAGGTAATTTCTGCCATCGCGTTTATTCCTATTTGAGCCTAGTGAAACGAGATTGACCATCTTTCATTACCAAAAAATCCCAATTTCTGTGCTGCAATTGGTACTGCCACGCTCATTGTACACTAACGGAGTTATCGAGGCGCAGGACCTTGAGTAAGGATACCCTGGCGTAGTCGGCTGTGCGAGTGTTGATCGATGCGAAGCGCCTTTGCCTTTTCGG
>CALJGU010000133.1 GCA_938075565.1 uncultured Opitutales bacterium
GAAGAAAAAGAAAGAGGAGAAAAATGAGAATGATCAGGAGAGTCCCTCAACCTTTCCCAACGCCCATTCTACAAAACGGTCCCGGTGTTCGAAGTGCGGGTTATGACCGGAATCATCCCAGGTATCGATACTCGCTTTGGGGAAATGGAAACGCATATCGTTATGGTCGGTTGTCTCGACAAAGTGGGATTGCCCACCAATCAGGAAATGAGTGGGACCATCGAAAGTATCATCCAGGTCCAAGGCATTTTTGGATAGAACTGGAACATGTGACTCGATGACCGGCAAGTTGATGGTCCATTTGAAGGCTTTGTCCTCTCCTCGAACGATATTGGAAATGAGAAACTGGCGGAAGGCCCAGTCGTCAAGATACTCAGCCATTAGCGCATCGGCCTCATTTCTCGTTTCGAGCTTGGATAAGTCCAAGGCATTCATGGCCTCGAATTCAGAAATATGGTGATTCGGATAATCCTTGGGTGCGGTATCGACAACAAACAGATGCTCCACCCGCTCAGGATAACGGCAGGCATAAACCATAGAGACCTTCCCCCCCATGCTGTGCCCCATCAAGTGAACGGTATCCAATCCAAGATGATCAATCAGCTCCGCAAGATCGTTCACCATGTCGTTGAAGGTATGGGTTGAAGCGTGGAACGAGGAACCATGATTCCGGGCATCCACGGTTATGACCCGAAAGTGTTCAGAAAGGCCACGCGCAGCCCCCATCCAATTTCGGGAGGACCCGAGGAGACCGTGCAATGTAATCAATGCAGGTGCGTCTTTGTCACCAACCTCTTTGAAATTAAGCATCATAGTTCGTTTATCGCAAAGCGAAGAAGCAATCACATCAACTTGAAATTACAATCAGGCAGAGGGAATTCCCTATTCCTAGGAAAAAAACAGGCAAGATGCCTATTCTACTCTTCTTTCTCCAAATCGCCCTTGCAAAAACCCGAGACTCTCGATTTCGATAACTGAAGCTTCTCATGGAGTCGAGATGTCAATGTTGACGACCGATTAGTAAGGGAGCGCATCGGCATGCGTGACCACAACTATGAGGAAGGAATACTCGGCAGGTCGGCCCAAGAATGGGTGCAAACGAAAAACCGGGAGCACCAGCTAAACCTTTATCTACCAAACCTAGTATATTTCATTCCACCTCTTGCACCCATCCGGTGAAGAGTTTCAGTTAATGGCTAAAAAGAAACCAGCTCTCACGCCCATGATGCAGCAGTATTGGGAGGTGCGAAGCCAGCTACCCAAGAATACGCTGCTGCTCTTTCGTTTGGGCGATTTTTATGAGTTGTTTAATCAGGATGCGGAAGTTGGAGCCAAGCTGCTGGGCATTACCCTGACAAGACGCCACGACTACCCCATGGCTGGGATTCCCTTTCATGCCGCGGACGGCTATATTGGAAAGGTGCTGAAGGCAGGCATGAAGGTCGCCATCTGTGATCAGGTTGAGACACCGCAAACCGGGAAATTAGTGAAGCGCGCTCTCACCCGGATCATCACTCCTGGAACGACTCTCAACGAAAACCAACTCACCGAGAAGGAAAATCATTTTATCCTGGCCGTGTCCTGGGACAAAGCCGGGGTTCATGCTTCCTGGATGGATCTGACCACAGGAGAGTTTCGGGTGGCCACGGAGAAGAGCTTCGACCGCGTAATGCCGATCCTCACCTCGATCAATCCACGCGAGATTGTGTTGCCGGAGGACGGATTGGACGAATTGAAAGCCAAGGCCGAACCCCATTCGCCTGCCGAACAGTTTGTTCTCTTCTGTCGGGAATTTGCCTGGTCAGAAATCCCTGGCTATCACTTTGATGCAGTCTCAGGCGCCAAGACCGTAATGGACGCGCTGGGAGTGCTGAACCTGGAAGGATTTGGACTTAGCAAAGACCATGAGGCCATTGGAACGGCTGGAGCGCTTGTCTACTATGTAACCGAAAGTTTGTGTGAAGAGCCCAAGAACTTAAGCTCGATCCAGCTGTACCGATCAGAGGATGCTCTCCTTCTCGATCCATCTACCCTGCGCAACCTGGAAATCTTCCAATCAGCCCGCGGAAGTCGCGAAGGCTCGCTCATTGAAGCGATGGATCGCACCGCCACCGCAGCAGGAGCTCGCAAGATGGAGGATTACCTCGCCTCTCCCCCACTCGATCTGAAGGAACTTCACCGACGCCAAAATTGCGTGGAAGAGTTTCTAGAATCACCAGGATTGATGGCAGAGTTTGCCGAGACCTTACGCCTCACCCGTGACATCAAACGCATTTTATCCCGGTTACAGAACCGCATTCGCAATCCTCGCGAAATCGGTGGCATTCGCGATACCCTGAATGCGCTACCCGCTCTCAAGGCCATTTTGTTGCAATTCAATGGAGACAACATCCAAGCCCTGGTGGATCGTCTGGGCGACTTCTCCAACCTGCAGGGTCTACTCGATCGCGCGGTCAATGAGGAGCTACCCAGCAAAATTGAAGACGGCGGCTACATAAAAGATGGCTACGACGATGAGCTGGACAGGATGCGTGATCTCATGCGCAACAATAAGACCTGGATCAGTGACCTGGAAGCACGTGAAAAAGAAGCCACAGGAATCAAAAACCTGAAGATCAAATACAACAATGCATTTGGTTACTTCATCGAAGTTTCAAAATCCAACCTTTCACTCGTACCCGAACACTACATACGTAAATCGACCCTAGTAAATGCCGAGCGCTATGTCACCGAGGAGTTAAAAGAAAAAGAGAAGGAAATCCTTCACGCCGAGGAGACTAGCAGCACCCACGAAGAATCATTATTTCGAGATCTTGTCCAAAAGGTCCTCGATGAAGCCAACGAGTTGAACCATGCCGCCGATACGCTATCTGAAGCCGACTTGTTTGTCGGCTGGGCACAACTGGCCCGCGAATGGGATTACTGCAAACCGGAGCTGAGTGAATCCGATGACATGGAAATTATAGAAGGCCGTCATCCGGTCGTCGAACAAACCATGCGAAAGGAAGCACTTGGATTGGCCGGCACCTATGCCTTTGTTCCCAACGATACCGTGCTCAGTTCGGCGGAACAGCAGATCATGCTCATCACCGGTCCCAACATGGCTGGTAAGTCTACCTACATCCGCCAGGTCTCTTTGATCACTTTGATGGCGCAAGTGGGTTGTTGGGTTCCCGCCAAGAGTTGTAAGCTTGGCCTTGTGGATCGCATCTTTTCCCGGGTAGGTGCCAGCGACGAGCTCGCTCGAGGTAACTCGACCTTCATGGTCGAGATGAACGAAACGGCAAATATCCTCAACAATGCTACCAACAAAAGCCTGATCATCCTCGATGAGATTGGAAGAGGCACGAGCACCTACGATGGATTGAGTATCGCATGGTCGGTCGTTGAGCATCTTCATGAGGACTCGGAGAAAGGCCCCAAGACACTGTTTGCTACTCACTATCATGAGTTGACCAAACTGGATGAAAGCCTGTCACGACTTTCCAATTACAGTGTCGCGGTCAAAGAATGGAACGACGACATTATCTTTGTCCGCCAGGTCATCCCCGGTGCTGCCGACCGCAGCTATGGCATACATGTAGCTCGACTGGCAGGATTGCCCGGCTCTGTTATCGAACGCGCTAAAACAATCCTAGACCATTTGGAAAACGATCAGACTGTTGAAGACGAGGTCACCGAGTCAGCAAACCAGGTCAGCAAAAAGAAAGCCTCCAAAAAAGCACTACCTGAATCTAAGAAACCGAATACCGATCAGTTGGAGTTTTTCTAAACTGTAGGAGGGGGCTGTTATTCTACGCTTCGCTTGTTGAAGTGTCGTCGCACCGCTCCTCGGTAATCCCCCGATCGCTTGGCGACTATCGAACAATCGCGGGATCAACCCGCTCCTACAGTTGCCAATCGAGAACAAATTAAAACTTCTGTCATTACGTTGCAAAAGATCCCCAGCCGTCGTTTATTCTATATACCAAACCATTCCCCATGAATAAAATCTTTTACCTCTGTTTCCTCTGGCCAGCAGCATTCACCTTTGCTCAAAGCGCTTCTGAGGAAGATATCCAAATATTTAAAGAGCAGGGATTCATCCGCTATAGTGATCTTGGTGCGAAAGGCGATGGCACGACGGATGATATAGATGCGATTGCCGCAACGCATGACTTGGCTAATCAGCACGGCCTTCAGGTCAAAGCTGATGCGGGTGCCACCTACTACATCAGTGGAAAAGATCGCACGGTCGTTGTCCGCACGGATACGGATTTTGGTTCAGCAAGCTTTATCATAGACGATACGCAGGTCGAAAACCATAAGGCCTATGTTTTCCTGATCAATTCCAGCCTCCAGCTATTCAAACCAGTGGGTATTTCTACTCTGAAAAAGAATCAGAAGAAAATCGACCTATCATTCCCCCAGCCTTGCCTGATCACCGTTACCAATTCTGAGCGTAAGCACTACATCCGTTTTGGTAGAAATCAAAATCAAGGATCTGCTCAAACCGATGTGTTTATCGTTTCCAAGGATGGTATTGTGGATACTAATACGCCGATCATTTGGGACTTCGACCAGATCACAGATATTACGGCGCTTCCGATAGATGAGGAGAACTTGAGTATCACCGGAGGCCGTTTTACGACCATCGCCAATCAGGCTGAGTCACAGTATAACTATCACGTAAGAGGATTTGGAATTTGGCGTTCCAATGTGGTTATTGAAAATTTGGAGCATCGCATCACAGGGGAAGGCGACCATGGAGCCCCTTATCGTGGTTTCATCCATGTGAGCGACTCTGCCAACGTAACGGTAAAAGATTACATTCTGACCGGTCATAAAACGTACGAGACCATCGGGGCAGCCGGGCTTCCGGTTTCCATGGGCACTTATGACATCTCACTCACCCAGGCGCTTAATGTGTCGTTCATAAATTGCAGCCAGACCAACGACATCAGAGACACCCGCTATTGGGGAATCATGGGCTCCAACTATTGCAAGAACCTTGTCTTAGACCATTGCACCTTTTCCCGATTCGATGCCCACAAAGGGGTAGCCAATGCCACCATCAAAAACTCGACCTTGGGACACATGGGAATCAACGCCATCGGCACTGGAACCTTCACTGTGGAGAACACTACCATTTACAGTCGGCGCTTCTTCAATCTACGCGCCGACTATGGCAGCACCTGGCAGGGAGATCTTTTCATTCGCGATTGCGTATTCGTGCCCACCTTGAGCGAAAACAGCAGCCCCGTTCTGGTAAGGGGATCCCAAGGCCTTCGTGCTCCAGACTTCTCTGGACGACAACTATGTATGTTATGAACTCAATGCCTGGACCCACGAGTCCGAAAAGCTGTCCAAAATATACTCCAACTTGCACGCCAACATCCCAGACGAGTTCCACGGTCATCAAGTAGAAATCACTTCACCGGCCTATCGTGCCAGCCGCGATGGCAATCCCATTACCATTCCGGAAGTCATTCATCACGAAAACGAAAGCAAGGAGGAGGAGGACTAAGTGGAAACCAAATCGCTGAGATTCTCGACGCGGTATTTGCCAACGACCAATCTAGTTCCCTTTGTTGATCAAAATGAGAATTCCAAGACCTACCAACTGCTTACTCATCTTATTGGTTATTGTTACAGCCAACTTATCTGCGGCACCTAGCTTTCAGGGGAGCGTTCAACTCGAGCTCAACCCCAATCCGGCTGCTCCTCTGGCCGGCATTCTTAGTTTTGAAGCCTCAGACCCTGTTAAGACCACAATCAATGGTCGCTCCGGTGAGCATAGCTTCTCCATCACCTATGGCCCAGAAAAAGATCCAAGCGAGGGGCTTCCAGTCGTGGGGATGTATGCAGATAGAACTTACAACCTATTCGTCGAAATCTCCGACGATAGCGGACGATCCAAGTATGAAGGAAATCTAACCCTCTCAACTCCTGCCCTCCCCGATCGCCCAGAGCTCATGCCGCGTATCGTCGCAGAGATCATAGATGGTGAAGCGATGGCCAACGGCTATACCTTATTTAATCCAAGACGTCGCGTGCCACTCGCAGTGGCAGATGCCATCACCGATGAATCCCGTTTCAACATGGAATTCGGCATGCTGGCTGTTGTGGATGCTGAGGGGGAAGTTATCTGGTACTACCATGCTGATTCGCGGATCACTGACTACCGTCCGATAGCCAACGGGAACATCATGTTCATTACGTCTGACAACCGGTTGATCGAAATTGATGCCCTTGGGAATACAATCGCAAGCTGGGTAGCTTCGCGGCGTCCTGACGGACCGGATACAACCGGAGCGATCCCGGTAGACGTACCTACTTTCCATCATTCGTTCCAAGAGTATCCAAATGGCGACTTGCTCATCCTGAGCACTGAGATCCGCATTTTGCCCGGATATTTCACCAGTGAAACGAAAAAAAATGCAGCTCGCGGATCTGTGCAGGTTGTAGGCGATGTAGTTATCCGCATGAATCGTCAGGGAGAGATCCTTTGGAAATGGAAAGCGTTCGATCATTTGGATCCTTACCAAATTGGTTACCTGACCTTCTCAAACTATTGGGTACGCAGGGGTTTTCCCAACACAGCAGATTGGAGCCATGCCAACGCCGTCAGGATCGTAGATGACGGCGATGCGTTTCTGGTTAATTTCCGCCTGATATCAGGGATCGCAAAGATCGATGCCGACTCACAGGAAATTGAGTGGCTGGTCATCACGGATCCAAAGGACATGAAAAAGGATCTACAGGATAAAACCTTCGAATTAAAAGGCGGCGGCGAATGGTTCTGGATGCCTCATGCGCCTTGGATAACGGAAGAAGGAAATCTGCTTATCTTCAACAACGACAATTTTGGTGCCCGTCCTTTTACTCCTTCCCTACCACCGAGCGCCATTCGCAGCAGGGCAGAAGAATATGAAATGGATGAAGAAAACCGGACATTAAGAAAAGTCTGGCAATCGCGCTTCCCCACAGAACGTCCTATGCGTAGCTGGGCTATGGGCAGCGTGCAACCACTTCAGAACGACAATGTATTAGTCGGCTATGGGTCACTGCTTGTGGATGAAGATATCGAGAAGATCTCATGGGTCGAGCGACTCCAACATCCTGCCTGGACGCAAATCAGAGAATACACGAAGACGGATCCTGCATCCCTGGTATGGAGCCTAACTTTATTACCCCTGACAGAGGATACCGAAATTGGCTGGACTATTTATGGGGGGCTAAGGATTCCCAACTGGCCGCCCCAAGGCTACGTTGAGTAAACGCGCCAACTTCACACCGCTCAAAGATAGATGAAACTACATCAAATTTATCCTCCGATTCCGAGCGAATAGATTCGATAGAAGTCAGTTGAGATGAGTTATCAGTGGGCAATAGAATGAGAACCGACCAGGGTCCATTCATCCTCATCGAATGTGCATAAGCCAACTGCTTCGGGCTGGGCAAAAGAATAGTCCAAGTAGTAGACTATAGTAATCCAGTAAATCCTATGCAGGCTTATGCGCTTTTTTATTCACGACATTATTGATATGTTATTTTTGTCATTATTAATTCCGCACAATCCTGCTTCTACTCACTCAAACTAACTCATCCATTCGAACAATATCTTTCATTGTCAAAGACCTAAATAGGACCCATTTTCACCTGATCATTGGCGAAAGCGCCCAGCCATAATGCCAACAATCAGCCAAATCTTCATTAATTAAATGGAATCGAAATCACCCGAAATTGGAATCATCATGGGCAGTCAATCAGACTGGCCGACCCTTGAACATTCAGCCCGAGTCCTCGAAGACTTTGGAATCACCTGGGAAGCCAAGGTAGTAAGTGCACACAGGACTCCCGACTTGCTCTATGAGTATGCAAGCTCAAGCGCAGAACGTGGTTTGAGGGCCATCATTGCAGGGGCCGGCGGCGCAGCTCACTTGCCCGGAATGGCAGCAGCCCTCACTACCCTACCGGTATTGGCCGTCCCTGTTAAATCGCGAACGTTAAACGGCGTGGATTCGTTGCTTTCCATAGTGCAGATGCCAGCTGGAATTCCTGTGGCAACCTTTGCTATAGGCGAAGCGGGCGCAAAAAATGCGGCACTTTTTGCCGTGGCCCAGATAGCAGCTGGAGGCAACGAGGAAGTGGCTAAACAATTGCGAGCATTTCGCGACACTCAAAGTAACAATGTTATGGCCTCCCCATTGCCACCTCTTTCATGAATCCTAAAAACGATACTTGGATTGGTGTTCTTGGCGGTGGTCAATTAGGCCGTATGCTAGCCTTGGATGCACGACGCATGGGCTTCAAAGTTCTCAAATGGACGGGCGGAGATGTATCCGGAGCGGCCAATACCGCCGATTTAGTCTTCGAAGAAACCTTCGATGATGAGCAGGCATTTTCGAAATTCATCGAACGAGTAGATGTGGCCACAGTTGAATTCGAGAATGTTCCCAAAGCACTTCTAGAATCGGTAGAGGAAAGACTACCGCTAATGCCGCAATCTTCCGCAATAGCTACTTGTCAACACAGGGAAAGAGAAAAGCAATTTCTGGTTAACCACAAATTCCCCTGCGCCGCATTTAAAACGGTGGCCAGCGCAGAGGAATTAATCCTGGCCGTTCGATCTTTCAAAACCGATGCAATTCTTAAAACAGCGGAGTTCGGCTATGACGGAAAAGGACAACAATCAATATCCCACGGAAGTAGTCGAGAAGCATTGTCTGAGCATTGGACTGGTTTTTCTAACCGCAAAGCCGTTCTAGAAGTGAAGATTGACCTGGCAGCAGAATTTTCCGTGCTGGTTGTTCGAGGAAAAAACGGGGAAGTGGCAACTTTTGACCCAGCCGAGAACCAACACTCCAATCATATACTGGACGTATCCATTATTCCGGCACGGCTAAATCCTGACCAGCTCAAACAAGCGAGGGAAATATCTATAGAAATCGCCAAGGCCTTAGACTATGTGGGAGTGCTAGCAATTGAGTTCTTTTTGTCTAAAGATGGCCGACTACTAGTAAACGAGTTAGCTCCTCGGCCGCACAACTCGGGGCATCATACAATAAATGCCTGCGAGACATCTCAATTCGAACAGCAGCTGCGAGCCATAACTGGCCTCCCACTAGGAAGCACTCGATTAATTCGCCCTGCAGTCATGTGGAACTTGCTAGGTGATCTATGGGAGGACCCCCATACCGCTCCAGACTGGAATCCTATTTTGGCCACCCCCGGAGCAAGCTTACACCTCTATGGAAAATCAGAAGCACGCCCGGGAAGAAAAATGGGACATGCCACATTTTTAGCAGATACAACGGAAGAAGCCATGTCTCGGACCAATGCATGTCGCAAGTATTACGGAACTGATCCTACTCAGAGTTTCATTACTTAAAGGATAACAAACGGAGCTATCCTACCAAGACAATGGACCTTTTACTGAACAACCTTATTTC
>CALJGU010000134.1 GCA_938075565.1 uncultured Opitutales bacterium
AGACGTAGGGATTCTCGGTTCAGCCGTAGCTGCCTACCTTTTGGTACTCTTCTTCTCAGGAGCTATTGGGCTTCCTGGTGCGGTATCCTGGATCATCGGAGGTATCCTCCTGGTAGTCGTAGGTGTCATGACCGGATTCTCGATTGGATCATTTCTCTTATTTGTTCTTTTTGTCACCCACGCACTGGTGGGTGCCGTTGAATTGGGCACCGATGGCTGGATTCAAAACATCACCGGAAACATCCTGACACCTGCTCAAGGTAAGATCCTCTTTGTATTCACATCGCTCCTCATGTTTACTCTGCGTTTTTGCGCTCATTGGATCGAAAAGACTCTAAAGATTTCGCCCATTGGACTCCTTCTCATCTGTTCTGTTCTGGCCGTTGTTGGGCTACAGATGGTCAGCGGCATCACCACCTTCGTGGGAGCGATGGTCGCATTGGCTATTTACGCTGTTGGTAAAACCTTCTTCTGGCCAACAATGCTGGCTGTGGTCGGTGACCGTTTCCCACAAACAGGTGCCATCGCCATGTCCATCATGGGTGGTATCGGTATGATGTCTGCCGGTATGCTCGGTGGTCCGGGACTTGGTTACGCAAAGGACCGCTACACGGCGGAGCACCTGGAACAAAACAACCCTGCTATTTACGAGGCATACAAAGCAGATACTTCTAGCTCTTTCACAGTGTTTAAGGAAGTAACTGGCCTGGACGGAACCAAGCTCTCGGATGCCCAAACAGCTGAAAGCCCAACACCCGATCAAGTGCTGGTTGCCGAAGCAAGTATCGTGGGTGACCGCAGGACTTTGAAAGCGGACTCATTTATCCCGCTCTCAATGGCGGTGATTTACCTACTACTTATGCTCTACTTCAAATCAATCGGAGGCTACAAGCCCAAGTCGATTGAAACCGAGCGGGCAACCGGCGGAGTCAACGCTCCTATGGAAGCCTGACGAAGAGGAAAACTATTTTCCTACCCCAAACAAAAGGATCCGTCAGCAATGGCGGGTCCTTTTTTGACTATTTCTACGCTGCGGGAACCTCACACAAGGATGTGAGCGAGGGCGAACGGCTTTACAAATCGGTAAATGCCCGATATGCAAAAACCCACGAACTGAAACAGTTAAAGATTTTGCCTGGAGGTGCTCATGCCCAAAACATATTCAAAACTGAGCAAGGGCCCATCCCCGAAAACTGATACTGGAATTTTTGGCCGATTGAAGAGCGATTTGATTCTAACTGATTCCAATTCAACTCTCATTGATGGTCATATCCCCTTTTGCTGTTCAGCTTGCTTGATGAATATATCCATCGACAAATAATCGCAGTTCACGTCCATACGCTCAATACGACACCCAATACCCTCAGCCACCTCTGCGGCTTCGCCGATATATCGAACGCAGTGACATCACCCAAATCAAGTTACTATCAGTATGCCAGTTAAGTCTATTTATCCTATTTATCGTGAGGATAGTTATGTGAGCTTTAACTCCTACAAGTCTTTTAAAAGATTAGCTCCACAAGACATAACATTTGTGCAGGACCCAAGAGAAGCGGATCTCAAAATTGTTTTCGAAGCAGTCGACAATGGAATTATTCGTACATTGGGACTCAAACGATTGATGGATACCAAATTGGTAGCTATTGCAGAAGGTGACAGATTTAACTTCCCCCTACTTCCGGGATTGTATGTCAGCATTTCCAAGAGTTACGCAAATCCGAAAAGATCCTATTCGCACGCCTATTGGAGCTATCTAGCTGAAACAGACGGAAACCCTTTCTGCAAAGGTTATGTCGAGACAGAGAAAAAATACCTTTGTTGTTTTACTGGGAAAAGCAATATCCCGCTCCGTAGTAGGATTTTCAGTACGTTGAAAAACGAATCCAATTATTTCTTAAAGGACACAATGCATACGTACAGGCATTTTGATGGACGACGAGATGTTAACGAACAGGAAACCTATGTTCGTTTGATACGTGAATCTGAGTTTTCAATTTGTCCTCGAGGTAAAGGTGCCAGCTCAATACGTCTTTTTGAATCCATGCGACTTGGCACGGCACCTATAATAATTGGTGATACGTGGACGGCTCCATTAGGACCTGATTGGGAATCTTTCTCATTTCGGGTGAAAGAAAGCGAAATCAATACGATTCCAAACCTCATAAAGGCAAATAGACATCGACATATGGAAATGGGGCTATTGGCACGGCGTGCATATGAAACCCACTTTTCCAAGCAAACAATAGTTTCTGATAGCTTAAAACAGCTGGAGGCTTTTTCAAACCATCGATCTTTTGAACGCAGTTTGCGTGTGAGAAGATATTTATTCCACAGTATAATTTATTACCTCCGGCAATTAAATGCCCGATTGAAAGAGAGTTTTCGCTGATATCACTTAGTAGGAGTAAGGATTGTAATGCCTCGCAATCGATCCTTTTGGGAAGCGTTTCCCTTTAAACACATAGGTATCCGCGTGTTATAAAGGCGTTCAATTCAAAAGGGAAAGGGAGATGCTTGTCCCAATGTTCACTTAGTAATTCACGGCAGCGATTCAATCCGAGGACACAAACTGTGAAGATTTTGGCCATTCTCGTTCTTACGATGGGAACGTGTTGCTTGAATTGCTTTTGCAGGTCTTGCTCAATGAGAATATTACCAAACTTCCGTTGACGATAGCGATCCATACCTCGAATGCAGGGGCAACTCCCAACACAAAGGTATTATTCATCGAGAGCGTGAAAGGTCGTCCCTGGTAGCTTGGGCCAGGCCTGCGACTTCGCCCCTAAGCCAAACGCAGTGACATCACCAAAAACAAATTCCCATCAGTAATTATTTAGACCCTTTGTGAACTTCGTGGTGAGTAAAATAAAGTCTCAAAAGATTTGCATACCATAAGCGTGAATTTGCGGTTTCGGGCGCTGCCGGTACTACTTTATTTTTCGATAGCTATTAGCGGTTTCGGTTTTTAAACAATCGAGTTTCGGCGGAAATTTCGGTTTCGGCGCCCAGATCCCCCTGCTCACTCATCCAGGCGTCGAGGTTGGTGCGGAGGGAGGCTTTGACGGCGAAGTATTTGGGGTCGTCGGCCAAGTTGTGAATGTTGTCGGGATCGTTAACGACATCGTAGAGTTCGACTTCGGGTCGATTGCGATGGCGGTCGACGTATTCCATGGCATGTTTGTCTCCAGAGTCAGCCTTGGCCACCCAGGATTGCATCCACCTCCCCTTATCAACAGCACATCTGAATTGGTTCTCGGGATTGGTATTGAGGATGTAACGGTATTTGGAAGAACGAACGGTGCGGATACCAAAGGCACCGTCGTTGTTTTGAATCCCGAGCGTCGTATGGAGAGCGTAGACGTGGTCCTTGTGCTGATTTGCCTCGCCGGTCAGGACGGGAACAAAGGACCGTCCATCGAGCACCTCCGGCATGTCGGCTCCAGCAGCTTCCAAAAAGGTTGGTACGATATCGACGTATTCGATCACCGCCTCGGTTTCCGTTCCAGGTTTCGTTTTGCCGGGCCAGCGAACAATGCAGCCACTTTTAACGCCGTCCTCGTAACAGCTCCATTTGGCACGACTGAAGGCATTCCCCTGTTCAGAAAGCACGACAAACAGAGTATTCTCTTTCAATTCATATTGATCGAGCAATCCGAGAGCTTGGCCCACCTGCTCATCGAACACAGTGATTTCCGCCAGGTATTTTGAAAACTCGCTGCGAAACTCTGGCGTATCCACATGAAAAGGACGTAAGTTCAAAGACTCAGGTGGATAGACAGACGGATCTCCACGATTTAGCGGACCGTGCGGCTCCTTGGAAGCGACAATAAGACAGAAAGGAGTTTCGTCCTGACTGCTTTCCTTGAACAGTTGTTCGATAGCTCCAAAGTCGATGTCGCCTTTTTTATTACCCCCATCCGGGGAAGGAGCATCCGAATACTCGAATGGAAACTGTTCTTTCGGAGAGATGTGTGTCTTTCCCGAAAGCGCTACACGATAACCCAGCGGTTTCAAATAGTGCGGTAATGATTTCACACCCTCCTTAATGTAGGTATGGTTCGGGTACGCGCCCGATTTCACTGGATAAATACCAGTGTATAAATTGTGCCGGGTAGGCGAGCACATGGGAGCAGCCTGGAAGCATTGATTGAATTTTAGACTCTCTTTTGCCAAGGCGTTCAGATGCGGTGTCTTGGCCGGACCTCCGTAGACTTCCAAATCACGATAAGTCGCGTCATCGGCGATGATAAGAACAATGTTTGGCTTGGCCGCCAGATCTATCCAGCAGAACAAGGCGAAGCAGATAAAAAGTAGATTGCGTTTCATAAGCGTATCTCTTGGGTATTTTGAATATTAGGCCTAACCATCTCTACTATGGCAACTATTCTACTCCTGCGAAACCCCGACGAGGTAAACCCAGACCAAATATCCGCAATCCGCGACTTGGCTCCAGACCATGAGCTCTGGATGACGAGGAAGCCACTGGACGAAAACCCAGACCGGTTGAAGGAAGTGGAATTCAGTGCAGGATTTAAACCACCGCATGAATTGATCTTGAACGGTCGTCTCAAGTGGCACCATGCCTTTTCAGCTGGAATGGATTGGATGTGGGAAATTGAGGATTACATGAGCCTGCCCATGGTGCTGACCAATTCATCGGGCATTCATGCTATTCCCATGAGCGAGCATACCTTTGCATTGATCCTCGCACATGAACGGACCCTGACGAAAATCATTCGTAATCAAATCAAAGGCACATGGGAAGGCACAGCTCCCGGAGCCCCTATGGAAACCATAGCCGGAAAAACGATGTTGATCCTTGGCGTAGGAGCCATTGGTAAACGCGTTGCCAAACTCGCACAGGCCCACGACATAAAAATATTGGGCATACGCCGTCAGCCTGAAATAGGCTGTGAGTTTGTGGATGAAATGCACGGCCGAGAACAGTTGGATGAACTCCTTCCACGAGCGGATTACATAGTTAGCCTCTTGCCCAGCACACCCGATTCACGTCACATCCTAGGCGCTGCTCAATTTGAACTCATGAAACCGAGTGCATATCTGGTAAACTTGGGCCGAGGGATGCATATTGATGAGGATGCCCTGATCGCCGCACTCAAAAATGGATCTATAAAAGGCGCAGGATTGGACACGTATGAGATCGAGCCCTTACCTGAAGACTCTGAGCTTTGGAAACTCGACAATGTCATCCTATCACCTCACTGCTCAGGCGACCAACCCGACTACACTTATGAGGCCTTAAGCCTGTTTATAAAGAATCTGAAGCGCTTCAGAAACGGAGAATCTCTGATCAACGAAATCGACAAAGGCATGGGTTATTCGCTGACCCATTAAGAAACAGGGCAAAGGACGAGGAATTACTGTAATGCCTGGGCATACTTGACGTCTTGGGCTCCAGGAGTGCATCCTTAGTCCTTCTCAAGTTAATCTAGTGTAACTCAAAACCATCTATGAAAATAAAATCACTATTTTCCGTTATCTCAGTTATTGCCCTGACCGGAATAAGCGCCTTCGCCAGCAACAAAGCCACGATCACGATGCAGTCTTTTGGCAAAACGAAAGACGGTGTTGATACCTCACTTTATACTCTAACAAATGCTAATGGAGTAAAAACCGACATCACCAACTATGGAGGCATCGTAGTCCGCTTGTTTGTGCCCGATCGTGAAGGAAACATGGACGATGTAGTCCTCGGTTATAACACCGTTGCAGAATACATTTTGGACACCCCCTACTTCGGTTCTATTATCGGACGAATCGGCAACCG
>CALJGU010000135.1 GCA_938075565.1 uncultured Opitutales bacterium
TCATAAGATTTGCACATTTCGAGGAGGCGTTCGGATGCGGTTTTTTAAGGATGAGAGTGTTTTGACCAAGCACCCATTGTTTCGTCTGCAACCAGGTATGGCATGCACCAGTAATGGGCACGACATTCGATTTGCAAAGGTTGCCGATACCACAGCAATTCTTTACCATTATAAATTCAACCGGGACTATCAAATGGTTGCACAAAGAGCGCTAGTTGAAAAAGGCTATTATGCAGGAGTAGGTGGCTATAAAATTGCTGATGAAGAGCTGGCTAAGAATCCAAGGCTTAAACTATTAACTGAAGACTCAAAGGAGCTGAAAAGCACCAATCAGCTTTTGGAACAAGATTTCATTCTTATCAGCCAACGTTTTCAAAACTGGACAGAACAAGTTGAATCAAGAGAAAATGGGTGATCTTAGCGCCGTTCCAATCCTCCTCTTTTTATCTCGTGTTCAGGACAAGCATCAGACCTTAACCGAAAGTGCCCAGACTCGACTTATTGGGCAGTTTCTATGCTTTCCGATTCAAGAAAACCGTCCAGTTGAAGGCTCAACATCTTCAAGGTCTCCACCACTAAAAGGCCTTCTGGCTGACCGTAAGCCAAGTTACTGAGTTCACGGGGATCGTGTTTAGTGTCGTACAATTCTTCTTCACCGGACGAGTAACGTATGTAGCGCCAACGTTCGGTTTTCAGGGAATGGTGATCAACGTCGACGTATCTCCATTCCGGGTAAGGTTCATCCTTAGTTCCCTTTGGCTTTCCTCTAGGAGCCCTGTCAAAAGTTGGACCGTCTTTACAGAAACTATTCACCCCTACGAGAAGGAAACAGGCTCGTTCAGCAATCTCTTTTAAGGCTGTTACGACTGATGGATAGGGCCCCTTTGCCGCCAACTGATCCATCGCATCGATAACGGTATACTTTGACAGTTCGATTGATGAGTTTCTTAGATGTTCGAGAAAGTGATCATCTTCAAAATCTTCATATACTCCCAGCTCCAGGAACTCTTTGGTTATATCAATCTCGGGCCTTTTAATAGGTTCAGGGTCCATGAACTGTTTGAGAGGGTCGTAGTCACTCATCCCACAAACTCCACCACTTTGGCTGCACTGGCAGCTGGTTTAATGGCGAAGTAGCGTTCGCCGTCCTTGTTGGTTGTAAGAGCACGGTAGTGGTCGAATAGGATCACGTCATTATCCTTATGCCCCAACTCCTTGGACGTCTTGCCGGAATCCTCATGAAGCGCGTAGTGATAACTACCGAACGAATGCCGCATACCATTGCTTGGCCAGGTTGAACGACCTTCGTCATCTTTAAAGCCAGCCTTTAGCCTCAGCTGCAGGAATTGCGCTTCAAACTTTTTGCCTGTGTAGGGTGCGATCCTACCTGTTCGATCTTCACATAGACTCAACCACTCCTGAGCGTTGTCCGGTAGAGTTACGTTCCTGAGCCTGCGCTTCTTGGCTATGGTTTTGCCAATGGTCACAAATCCTTCGCTGAGCTTAACCGCTTCCCAGGTTAGCTGCTTCAATTCCTCTGTCCGTATTCCGCAAAACAGACCAAGTGCGATAACGCCCAAGAACTCTGGACGCTCGGCTGCAGTATAAGTAATCAGACGTTCAGCCTCGCCAATATCCAAAACCTTTATATCAGCGCCTTTGTTTAACCGACCGTGAAGCTCTTTACGCTCCGTGTCGGTAATGTCCTCAGTAGGGCTCTGAGCGAGGAAATGCTTTTGCTTAGCATATAAGAACACTTGTGAGGCAATAGATAGATAGTTTGACTTGGATTGAGGTCCTAGCTCCAAACCTTGTATCCAGGTCATAACCTGTTCCTTAGAAATTTGATGGATCAGGAAACCGCCCAAGGCTTCATTTAGCTTGTTTGACCGTGAGACGAGCTCCTTAACGCTTTTCTCAGCTAGATCCCCCACTTGATACCGCTTCCGTTTACTGTCCTGAAATTCAGCAATAACCTCACTGAGCAATTTCTCGCCGCCTTCGGGCCTTAACCTGTCTATGGCGAACTCCATGGCCTCAGTGATCGAGATCCCCTTTTTCCTTAGCTTCGGAACCCAAAGGCCAATCTCTTGGGTTTCTGCAGTTGAAAGCTTGAAGAAGGCTTCACCATTACGTCGAGCACCTCGAATCTGATCGGAGGCGAATCGCTTGGCTTCCTTTAAAGTAGGAAACTGTCTTCTGTCCCGTTTGGTTCCGGTTACCCTGACCGGAACAGTCACAAGGAACGACATGCCGAACTTTTGCCCATTCGATGCATTGTCCTTTTCCAAGATTCGGATACCCGATCCACTCGGATACTCGATGGATTTAATATTATCTAACGCGTCTTCCATTCTATTCATTTGTACGCAACGGAATGCATTTGGCAAACGCAATCGGCCAGTAATCGGCCAGTAATGGCGCTCCTATACCCCTAACTACTTAATTATAAATGAGACAGGGGCCGTGTCCGCCACGGCCCCTGAGAATGTAATCAGTCTATCGGAATCAGCTTTTAACAGCAAAAGTTATTGGCAGGCTTCGCACTCTTCGCCGTTCATCATGGCTTCGAGGCTGCAGGCTTGTTTCTCCTCAGCAGAGTATTCTTTCTTGGGTTCTTCAGCCACCACACCGCGCATCTCTTTCTTCGCTTTGACGGTAGCCTTTTCGATATTGGAGGCTCCCAGCGTGCGCAAATAGTAAGTGGTTTTGAGACCCTTCTTCCACGCGGCACGATACATGTGCGACAGCGTTTTCAGATCAGGAGTCGCCAAGAAGAGGTTGACCGATTGCGATTGGTCGATCCACTTCTGACGGCGGGCGGCCGCTTCAATGAACCAGTTGAAATCAATACCAAAGGCGGTGGTGTACTTTTCTTTTAAATGAGCAGGAATGCCTTCGATGTCTTTTATCTCGCCATCGAAGTATTTCAAATTGTCGAGCATGTCTTGATCCCAGAGCCCTTCCTTCTTCAGGTCGCGAACGAGGAATTGGTTCAGCACGATAAAATCACCAGACAGGTTGCTCTTAACAAAGAGGTTCTTGTAAGCCGGCTCAATACATGGAGAGGTTCCGGTGATGTTGGAAATCGTCGCGGTTGGAGCAATGGCCAACACGTTGGAATTCCGCATGCCTTGCGTCTTGATCTTCTCACGAAGTGAATCCCAGTCCATCTTACTGGTGCGAGGTACGTCGATTTCTTGACCACGCTCTTCTTGGAGCATGTCCAGTGTATCTTGAGGTAACAACCCGCGTTCCCACTTTGATCCTTTAAATGTAGAATAAGATCCACGCTCTTTAGCTAGATCACTTGAGGTCTCGTAAGCGAAGTAAGCGATGGCTTCCATGAACTCGTCGTTGAATTCCACGGCTTCCTGTGAAGAAAAGGGAATGTCTCTTTTGTAGAGTGAGTTCTGGATACCCATGACTCCCAAACCAATCGGACGATGGCGTTGGTTAGAGTTTTGTGCAGGGTCTGTTGGATAGAAATTGATATCGATTACGTTATCAAGAGCACGAACAGCGGTTCGAATGGTATTGCGCAGTTTGCGATGATCAATGTTGCCGTCATCATCCAAGTGGTTGTCGAGGACAACGGATCCCAGGTTACACACAGCGGTTTCATCTTTACCGGTATTGAGTGTGATCTCTGTGCAAAGATTGGAACTGTGAATGACACCGGTGTGATCCTGTGGGCTGCGGACGTTACAAGGATCTTTGAATGTGATCCATGGGTGCCCGGT
The DNA here is from genome assembly GCA_938075565.1 of uncultured Opitutales bacterium. Classification (GTDB taxonomy): domain Bacteria; phylum Verrucomicrobiota; class Verrucomicrobiia; order Opitutales; family UBA2995; genus UBA2995. The sequence goes on from CALJGU010000135.1 coordinate 3,744, forward strand.
TTCGAAGATCATCTTGAGCATCTTCTTCCACATTTCGATGGCCTGAATCTTTTCACCCCAAATCTCACCTGCTTCAACTTTGGCTTCGTATTCGGTGTATTTTTCCTCGAAGGCTTTGCCGTAGAGGTTGTGTAGATCAGGAACTTCGTTGGAGCGGAAGAGCGTCCAATGCTCCCGCGCTTCCATGCGCTTCATGAACAAATCGGGAATCCAGTTAGCCGTATTCATATCGTGAGTACGACGACGTTCATCTCCGGTATTTCGGCGCAACTCCAGGAAGTCCATCATGTCGTTATGCCAGGTTTCGAGATAAGCGCAGCCTGAGCCACGACGCTTTCCACCTTGGTTAACGGCGACCAGTTGGTCGTTATGCAGTTTAAGGAAAGGAATGATTCCTTGGCTCTCTCCATTCGTGCCATTGATATAACCACCCGTGCCACGAACCGCTGTCCAGCTACCGCCGAGACCACCCGCCCATTTGGATAAGTAGGCGTTCTCGGCTATACCGCGTTGCATGATTCCTTCGATGGAATCGTCAACCCAGTAAAGGTAGCAGGAGGATAGTTGGGAGTGTAGAGTTCCTGAATTGAACAGCGTAGGAGTGGATGAGCAGAACCGGCGACTCTTATACAATGTATAAAGAGATGTCGCTTTCGCTTCCTTGTCTTCCTTCTCGTCAACAAAAAGTCCCATCGCAACACGCATCCAGAAGATCTGGGGCGTTTCCATGCGGCGGTGCTTGCTGTCGGTCTTATCTACAATGAGATAACGATCGTAAAGGGTTCGAATACCGAGGTAGTCGAAGTCCAGATCCGCTGCGGGATCCAAAGCTTCGGCCAGCTTGTCGATATCGTACTCTTTAAGACGGGGAGAAAGTCGTTTAATTTTAATACCGTGCGCGAGGTAACGCTTGAAATAGTCGGCATGAAATTTCTTCAGGGCACCGATACCGTTTTTAACGATATCCCAGCCAATGACCTCTTCATAAATATAGGTGCTAAGAATACGACCTGCGAACTTTGCAAAGTCGGCGTCCTTTTCGATGAGAGACTTTGCATTCAGGATAATGGTCGTCTGAAGATCAGCCAAAGAAATCTCGTCAAACAGAGAACGACGTAGTTCTCCTTCGATGTCTTCTTCGCTCATATCGAGCTCGAGACCGATGATTGCGTAGCGGATACGCTCTTTCAGATCTGCTCCATCCCAGAAGAATGTATTTCCATCTGGGTGCTTAACCACGACCATGGAATTTTGCTGCGGATCGATGGTCTCGGTTTCTGGCTCGCCTTCGATTTCACGAAGCATGGAACGTTGAGCACGGTAAAGGATGTAAGTCTCAGCTGCTTTGAACTGACCTGCCTTCATCAATTCCTCTTGGACGAGGTCTTGCACGTCCTCGATGTGAATGAAGGTACGACGTGAATCACGAACACGCAGTGAAACCGCTTTGGCTACGTCAATCGCTGGAGATGAGTCTTTCTCGAGTGACAGGAATGCTTTGCGGATGGCGATTTCTACCTTGTTCTCGTTCCAGGGAACAACCTGGTTGTTCCGGCGAATGACTTTACAAATAGCCGCTGGCTGTTGAACAGGAATGAGGTGAGACCGGTTGATGACCAGGCTCTTGGCCACGTCGTGGGCATTGTGATCAACGAGCGTCTTCTCAATCTCAAGATTCAGGGCGCGCTGGGAAATGCTGTTTTCTGCGCCAGGCTCCTGAGGCAGGTCGAGCAGGTGCTTGCCTACTTCACGAGTGATGTTGGCGACAAATTCTTGGTTTTCCTTTGTAAAGACTTCTTGTTCTTCGCGGGAGGCCAAAAGATTGGTCAACGCATTTCCAACCATATCAGCGATGTCAGCCAAATCGATGTCTACGGTTCCTTCCTGGGACTCGACTTTGAGGTCAGGTTGGATGAGTCGATCGTCGGTAAGGACTTCGCGCCAATTGAACTTGGACTTTTCCTGGTAGTTGTCTTTTACGATTTGCTTTAGAGCAAGATCTTCCTTCAGAGCGGAGGTTCTGTTAAGCATGGAGGTGCAGCGGTGGTAAGTTTAGCTATTAGAGTTCGTCGTCATCAACCTGTTCGAGGGCTGATGCTTTTTGGTATTCGGTAACGCGGCCTTCAAAGAAGTTTTGCTCCTTTTGGATATCCATCATCTCGGCCAACCAAGGAAATGGGTTGGTAACACCAGGATTGATCAATGGTAGTCCAACTCCTTCGAGCCGGCGGTCTGCGATGTAGTCGATATATTGAGTAAAGTCTTCAGCACTCAGTCCGAGTGCGTTTACTGGAAGGCAATCTTCGATAAATTCTTTCTCCAGGCCTACGGCTTCGCGCATCAATTCAACACAATCCTGGCGGAACTCTTCGGTCCAAATATCAGGATTTTCAGAAATCAAGTCCATGAACAAATTGCGGAGCAATTCAATGTGGTTGGACTCGTCACGTAGCGTGTAGCGGAACATTTGTCCGATACCTGGAAATTTATTCTGACGGTAGAGCGATAGAATCATACCGAACAAGCCATAAAACTGAGTGCCTTCCATGCACTGCCCAAACACGAACATGTTTTTGGCAAGCAGTTGCTTGTTTTCAATTTGAGTCAGGTCAATATCACGGCGAAGACCTCGAGTCGTCTTGGTAACGAACTCATTCTTCTTAACGATCGTCGGGATATCCTCGAACATGGCCTCGCACTCATGAGGATTAATCCCAAGTGAGCTGATCATATAAAGGAGTGAATCAGCATGGATGTTTTCCTCATGCGCATGACGCCCTAGTACTAGCTTCAATTCAGGTGCAGTCACACATTCCCGAATGACGTGAAGAATATTATCACCTACGATGCCTTCAGCAGCGGAAAAATAGCCCATCCCCATGCGAATGATCCAACGCTCAACATCACTCAGCAAATCGGTCGATTTCCATTGTTCGATGTCCTTGTTCATCGGGATATCTTCCGGTTCCCAATGATTGGACTTCATAGTACGATACAACTCGTATGCCCACTGATACTTCAAAGGCAGAAGATTGAAGGTCATCGTATCCCGGCCGTTGATGATTTTTTTGGCCGCGTACGCTTCTTCGGCCTTTGTTTCGTCTAAAACAAAAGTTTTGTTACCAATCGTGAATGATTTGTCCATTAGTAGAGATAGAATGGGCGTAAAAACCGCCGTGAGATCAGGTTAGGAAATTAAAGAAAGCCGCAAAATCCCTGGGATAAGTCGGATTCCGCTATAGACTGGGTCGGGTTTGGGATATTGCTAGATAAAAATCGCACTCAACCCCATATATAGTGGAGGAAAGTTATGCGAACCCCTATATCTTGTGTCAACGGATTTTAGTTATTCACATAGGTCATATTTTTCTAAGTCGCTGATTGTAGAGGATTTTAAAAATTTCCCACAAGAAATTCACAAGATCTTCCCAAAATTTGGCGAATAAATGCAGCAAGTCCCTAAAGCGCTTATTTATCAATGTGATAGGCATGTTTTTTTACCCTCAAACCTGAAACAATCATCTACAACCGGGGATTCATTTCATATGGAAATCGCAGCACATCCATTATCCACTTGGCAGCCTCAGGCCAGCCACCTAGGGAGTTGGTCTATGTCCAAGCCAGTGGCCATTCCAATAGATGAAGATATACGGCTCATGTTTGCCGTGGCCGCTGGCGATTCCAATGCCCTACGTGAGCTCATCGACAAGTGGAAAAAACCACTGATCAATTTCTTCTATCGCTCCCTGGGTTCATATACAGAGTCAGAGGATCTGGCTCAGCAGGTTTTCATCAAACTATACAGGGCAGCTGGACGTTACCAGGCGCGCGCAAAATTCTCGACCTTCCTCTTCCACATTGCCCGGCGCGTTTTGCTCAACGAGTTTCGCCGTCGTAGTCGCAAACCCGTCGAGTATGTGGACCCACAAGAGTTCCACTACGGTAAAAGTGAAGATCCCGAGGTGCAACGGCGCCTCAATGAGATCGAGGAGATTTTTCAATTGGCGATAAAGAAATTGCCGGAGAAGCACCGCAGTGCTCTGCTACTTTACAAACAACAACATCTCAGCTATCAGGAGATAGCAGAAATAATGAAAGCAAACGAAAACGCAGTAAAGACTTGGATTCACCGAGCCCGTAACCAGCTGCGGAAAGAAATGGAGGCCCTGCAATGAAAGACAGGAAACGCCCCATTACGGATGAAGAGCTGGACGCTTTACTCGCCGGAACGCCTGTTACAACGGGTGATGCTTTCGCTGATCGCACTCTGATCAAAGCCACTTCTGTGACAGTAACCGAAGTGGATGCACTACTCTCAGGTGATCTTGTTTACATAAGCCCTGATTTTACAGAACGCACCCTGGCAGGCATTGAGGAAAGCGGATCTGCAATGATCTTCGAATTTCCGGCCATGCGCTGGCTGGTTAGAAGCGGCTTAGCTGCCGCCGTGCTAATGATTGGAATGTTCGCCTATTCCATCTGGCAAAATCAGGCTCCTACCGTGGTAGTTCAGGAAGTTGCCCAGGCTAACTTGGCAGAAATGGAGCTAGAAGAGCTTTTATTCCTGGAAGAAACCCTCACATCCGCCAAATTTCTCATTGAGCTCGAGAAAACCGTACCGCTAAATTACTTCATTGATGAGGCTGACTCATGAAAACCCTAATTAAAATTTCTGCATCCAATCTTACCAGGCGACTCGCGATTGTCGCTCTGGCATTCTCCCTATTATCGGCCATGGCACCCGTCCATGCTGAGGATAAGAAAGAAAGCAAAGAAGACTTAACGACCCTTAAGGAGCTTCTCGCGATGCCTAAGGACGACTTGAAGCGAGTTCGACTATCACTGGAGAGTATCGAGAAGATGTCTCCCTCTGATCGGAAAAAGGCCCTGCAACGCATACAGGATCTAAATAAAATGCCTTCCGAACAGCGGAAGGAAACTATTGATCGCTGGAATGAACTGAGTCCTGAGTTGAAGAAGCAGTATTTTGATTACTTAAGAAAGCTATCTGCAGGCGAACGCACCAAGTTCAAAGCACTGCCATGGGATAAACAGATCGCCCAGATAAAGAAGACTTCTAAGAAATAGAGACCCCATCCATTTCACGCGAAGGCCGAATTTAGGTAATGCCTATTTCGGCCTTTTTCTTTTTCGTGAAAGGATCTAGGCTTCTCCCCAGACTCTTAAACATAACTCCTCTTATAAATATGGAATTACCAACGATCGGATTTGTAGGCGTAGGCCGTATGGGCTTCAATATGGCACTGCGCTTGAATGAATGTAACTACCCTGTCACAGCAGTTTATGACGTGAATGCTGAGGCCGCAGCAGACTTGGCAGGAAAAACCGGCGCGACCGTTTGCTCAAATCTTGCGGATGTCACGCAGAAGGCAGACTTGATCTTCACCGTGGTGACCGATGACGCCGCTATGCGACACATCTTCTTCAACGATGGTGACAATCTCCTGGTTGGCGCCGAAGGAAAGACCTTCATCGATTGTGCAACCTTGAGCCCAGGAATTCATGTAGAAATCGAAACGGCATGCCACGACGCGGGAGCTCAAAGTCTAGAGGCATGTATGGCTTCAAGCATTCCTCAAGCCCGACAGGGTACTCTCTACTTGATGGTTGGCGGAACGGAAGTTGTTTTCTCAGCGATAAAAAGTGTGCTGGAAGACCTGAGCCAGTCGCTCCGCTTTGTTGGACCGGCAGGAACAGCTGCTCAAGTGAAAGCACTCGTTAACATGGTCATGAATATGAACACAGCGGCTTTGGCAGAAGGCCTAGGATTGGGGCAAGCTCTCGGTCTCGACCTCGAAATGCTGTGTGAAGTGTTTGCCCAAACAGGAGCCAATTCACGAGTATTGGAAACCGACTCTGAAGATATGCTGGGGAGAGATCACGAATGCTATTTCTCATGTGAGCATGCCTCAAAAGATTCTGGAATTGCTCTCGATGTCGCTAAAGAAGAGGGAGTTCAATTACCACTGGCACAAGCAACTTTCGAGCAATATGAAAAGCTCAAGGCAATGGGGCTCGGTCACCTCGATAAATCTGCTGTAGCAGAACTGACGTTCCCCGGCCGTGGAGGAGAAGGCATCATTTAGGAGAATACCATTCTCAAAGAGGAATAATTCAATGCTGTGATTCGTCCAACGAGTTATAAAACCAATAACCCATAACACCGACGCTTAGCTTGGTGCTCGGGTATATTGGCCGCCTTATGATCGATCTTCTAGTAATAGTAATCTACTTCACCGCTTCGCTCTTTCTGTTTTCATACGGAATGAACTGCTATGTGGTGGTCTGGCTATTTCTAAGGTCATTCAAGGAAGGACAGGAAAACAACTCGACGATAGAGCAAGCGTCCGAAAGCATTTGGGAGAACCCAGATAGGATCCCTAGCGTCACGACTCAGATCCCGCTGTATAACGAATTGAATGTCGCCGAACGAGTCATCCGAGCAGCAGCAGCTTTAGAATATCCAGCCGGAAAGCATGAAATCCAAGTGCTGGACGATTCGACCGACGAAACGATATTGAAAGTCGATCAGGTAGCCAAAGAGCTTCGGAAAGAAGGTAAGGATGTCACCGTCGTTCGACGGAGTAATCGAGTGGGTTACAAGGCAGGAGCTCTCGAAGAGGGAACTCAATCGGCAAAGGGTGAATTTCTCGCGGTATTCGATAGCGACTTCGTTCCCGAAAAAGACTTCCTGAAACGATTGATTCCATTCTTCATGCACGATGAGGAAGTCGGACTGGTGCAAGCTCGTTGGGGGCACATCAACAAAGACTACTCTTTATTTACGCGGACTCAGTCTCTTGGAATTGATGGGCACTTCATAGTCGAGCAAAGTGCACGCTGCTTTTCCGGCCTCTACATGAATTTCAATGGCACGGCTGGTATCTGGCGAAAGCAAACGGTCGTCGATGCCGGTGGCTGGAAACACGATACTCTTACCGAAGACCTAGACCTTTCCTACCGAGCCCAACTTGCTGGCTGGAAGGCGACGTTTGTTCCTGATGTGGTTGTGCCGGCAGAAATACCTCAAACCGTTTCTGCATTTAAGAGTCAGCAGTTTCGATGGGCCAAAGGATCTATTCAAACCGCAATCAAGCTCTTCCCCATTCTATTAAAATCGAAACTGACCTTTTTCCAAAAGGTGCAGGGTTACTTTCATCTCACCCATTACGCCATTCATCCGTTTATGGTGTTGTTAGCTATTCTGGGCCTTCCAGTAATTCTGGCAGCTGAATCGAGAATAACGACTGGCTTCTTTGCAGGGATAGGTAGCTTAATGAGTTTCGCCACTTTCGCACCAAGCACACTTTATTGGTTTAGCCAAAAACATGCAGGTATTCCATGGAGAAAGCGACTCTTGGGAATACCTTTACTCGTATTCACCGGAGTTGGTATCGCAATTTCTAATACAAGAGCGGTCTTAGAGGCTATACTCAGAATCGAGAGTGGATTCATACGAACACCTAAAGCGGGCGACAAACCGTTAAAGCAGTATAAAGTGAAGATGCCCATTCTCCCTGTTCTGGAGCTCGTACTTAGCCTCTACTGCTGGTATTCCGTCGCACAGTTTTTCCCTTTGAATAAGTGGTTCGTCGCTCCTTTCCTCGTCATCTACGCAGTTGGTTTTGGATACATAGGACTCCTTGGGCTCATTCAGGAGACGGCAATTGGGCGTATGGTACGCCGTGGCAAAAAGCGTGAGACAACCCCGGTCACGGTCTAGGCTTTCATAACGTGAATCCGGCTTTTCGACTCGTTGCTTTCTGGGCATCTGCCTTACTGTTTTTTGGAATCACACTCGTTGCTGGAGCTACAAGTTCATTAGCTACAGACGCATCCAAGATAATCTACTGTTACTTGGGTATGGGCTTAACTGGCATTTCGGTCTGGGGCTTTTTCCCAAATACTAAGGGGACCCAACAATTACTCCTAATCTTCGCTTTGGCCATTGTTTGCCGATTGATGATGGTTGGATTCCCCACTAGCGATGATGTAAACCGCTACCTCTGGGAAGGGAAACTACTTCTCGCAGGTGAAAGCCCTTATGCACTCACTGCGGATGATCCCGGTTGGATGGAATATCGGGATCAATTCTGGGAAGGCATGAACCATAAGGACAAAAAGACGGCCTATCCTCCTGTCTCACTGGCCCTGTTTGCTCTAATTAATCTGATCTCATACAACCCATGGATATATAAGCTAGCTTTCGGGTTGGCGGATTTGGCGACCTTGGGCGCTATCGTGGCCTTACTACGTCATAGGAAATTACCCATCCGGACTGCGCTCATCTACGCTCTTAATCCCATTACCATTTTCGCATTCAGCGGTGAGGCTCACTTTGATTCTCTCTTTGTGTTTCTAACGCTTTGTGCATTGCTATTCTGGGAACGAGGAAAGCTAAGCTGGGCCTGGATCCTCCTAGGCCTTAGTATACAGATAAAGCTGATGAGTATTCTCATCATTCCTTTGCTCTTTTGGCAGAATAAGTCCGCTAAATGCCTCTGGATTCTTGCGCCACTGATCCTCCCTTCTCTGCTCTTCTGGGACGATATCGGAAACCTGATCTCAGGGATTGTTCATTTTGGAGGAACCATGTCACACAACGGATCCCTCAATCATCTTTTCATCGACTTTTTAGGTAGCCGGGAATCTGCGTCGAAGCTGTCTATGGTACTGCTTGTAATTGTGGTAGGAATTACATCGCTGAAATCCAGGGATGTTTTGAAAGGAAGCTTCATTATCTTTGGTGCATTGATACTTCTCTCACCGACCGTGCACTACTGGTATCTCTCTTGGGTTTTGCCATTTGTGGTGCTCTTTCCCAGCCTGCCTTGGCTACTGACTTTTGTGCTTTCAGGATTTTATTTTATCGCCTGGGAAAAATTCGGGAAGACGGGTGAATGGTACCAACCAATCGCATACCTAAGATTACAATGGATCCCATTTTACCTTTTGTGGTCGGTTTCGTTCTTCCGAGGTTTCAGGAAACTATGGAGCCAGAAAGCGAATGATCCTGTAACAAGCATTTCAGTGGTCATTCCCACCTTAAATGAGGCCGTCAATTTATCAAACTGCCTCGAATCCATTGAAGCATCCGAAGCACCATTCAAAGAAATCATAGTCGTGGATGGCGGCTCAAGCGATGAGACAGCGGAAGTCGTTCGCTCCTTCGACGCAAAACTCCTAAGCGGTATGCGAGGACGGGGATATCAAATTGCTGCGGGAGTTGATCAGTGCTCAGGCGACGCGATTCTAGTGCTTCATGCGGACGCTCAGATTCCCAAAAATTGCACACATCGCATATTGGAAGCATTGCGCAACAATCCAGAGGCAGTCGGCGGTGCAATTGGTCAGCGCTTCATAGCTAAAAGTCAGAAGCCTGTGCTGGTGCTTATAGAAGCGTTGAATGACTTTCGCGCACAATGGCAGGGTAATAGTTTCGGAGACCAAGGTCAGTTTTTCAGGCGTTCAGCAATAGAATCCATTGGTGGCTACCCAAGCATACCACTCATGGAAGACGTAGAACTCACCGCCCAGCTAGGGAAACAAGGCGACTTAATTTTGCTCGATTGCGACCTGCAATGTTCCGCGAGAAGATGGGAACGAGAGCGTTCGATGGCAAGAATTGTACAGGTGCTGTCATTGGTTGTTCGATACAAGGTTCAACGGCTACTTGGAAAAGATCCTTCCGAAAAGATGTTTAAGGAGTATTACTCCTCCCACTCATAAAAACGGAGCAATCAAGCGAGCAGCATCTTCAAATGTTCGGCGACTTCCACTAGGATGCAGCTCTTTCTCTGTTCCAAATGAACGACAACGTTCCAAAAGCCATTCCAACCACACAAAAATACTCTCTAAATCCTCCTGGGATGTATGGACGATACCAATTTCGAAGTTCACAAAGAGGCTTCGGATATCAAAATTAGCGGATCCATGAAGAAGTAGCCGACGATCTGAAACCATGACCTTGGCATGCAACATTCCATCGGTGAATAACTGAATGTTCACACCGGCATCATACAGCTCACGCAGATAGTGAGAGCGGACAAAATCAATAACCTTCCAGTTAGATTTTTCCGGGAGGATCAAAGTGATGCGTTTTCCACGCCTTGCTTTTACCGTGAGAGAGGTCAGTAGAACTTCATCAGGAATGAAATAAGGCGTAACAATGACGAGTTCATCTTCAAATTCTTGAATGACGTTAACAAGACGTTCGTAGAGCATGTCACCATCAACGTCGGGGCCGGAGACAATCCCGGTCAGTTTACTACTGCCAACCTCGACATCGAGTGCAGGCACTAAATCCTTAATCTGGTCCAATGATTGTTTACTCGCGAACGCCCAATCCGACAAAAAGATACCGTTTAAACAATCCACGATAGGGCCCTCGTAAACGGCACCAAAGTCAAAGAATCGATCCTGATCTGGCGTATCCCCCATGAACCGTTTGTCGAGATTGCGCCCACCAAGGATACTTTTCTTGTTATCAAAAACAGCTATCTTTCGATGGTTTCGGAGATTGGCCCAGCCGTGTGTTTGAAACGGGAGGGCTGGCATAAAAGCACATACTTCCCCGCCAGCCTGTTTGAGCTCTCTGATCTTTTTCCCGGGTCTACGAAAAGACCCTAAAGCATCCACCAAGAGTCTCACACGAATCCCTTCCTGGGCTTTCTTAATGAGCAATTCTAGAATTTTATTACCCGTTTCATCGTCTCCCAAGATGTAGGTGAGTATGTGAATCTCCTGTTCCGCTTCCTTGATTAATCGGCAATAAGTATGAAAGGCAATCTGGCCGTCGGTTAGAAACTTTACCCGGTTACCTGCTGAGTAAAATTGGTCTTGGACGTTGATCGAGTGGTTTCCGTCTTCGACTCCTTCAGTTAGCAGACCTTTGGCCTGAATCTTTTTCTTCAACTTACGCCCACCAAGCAGGACATAGAGTGGAATTCCTAATGGAGGTATAGAAATGATAAGGAAACTCCATGCAAAGATGCTACTTGGCTGACGTTGCTCTCTAAATATCCGGAGAATGATTATAACGGCTAACGCAAATCCGATGACTACGAGCGCATTTGATACAAGCAAGGCTAGGAACCATTCGAAAAAAGATAGTACCCAGTTCCAAAGCTGATGTAGATTTTCCAACATTTCAGGGATATAGAGCGAACCTTGAGTTATAGCGTGAATAACTTAGGCAGGTAAACAAAAGACTCCCCCATTTCCGGGAGAGCCTTTTGGATCAGAAATATGTTACAACCTTAATTCCAAGTGTATCCCTTGGGAACTTGCACGACTGAGGTTCCAGCAATTTTGTCGTGCCAGGATTGGTTTTCTGGATCCCAACCAGCCCAGAAAAAACCAAGGAAAAATGGTAAGAAGGATACAATCGAACTGAGACTCCGAATAATGGAAGTCGACCAGTCCATTGGTTCTCCTGATATTTTCTGCACTCGAATACCAAGTGCCATGCCACCCAAGGTGCTTCCCTTCCAGCCCCAGAATAAAATAAGATAAGCGAATAATGGAATCAATGGGACCCCAATATTTAGGATTCCGATAAGTAACCCGACCAACATCAAGTCGATCATGGTTGCTAAAGTTCGCCACCAGAAACCAACCCGTTGGAAAATGGCCGCAACAGGGGGATCTACCTGACTAAGAGTCGTACCTGGGGGAACGGGTCCTCATGTGGTCTCTTGCGGAGCAGAACCTTCGTAGCTCGATTGCGCCGCAACACTTGATCCTGAAGGATAGGTTGGCATGGCAGCCTGACGAGCCGCTTTCCATTCAGAAATGGACTCTCCAATCGCGAGGCAAACGGCACCCAATCCAAGAATTGACATAATCATCCACAGGAACAATCCGAAGAACGGAATCATATAGAGTGCAAATACTACACAACCTCCAATCAAGATGGAGAAAATGGGGTGCTCAAGAAATGAGGTACGGATAGCCCGGGCGATCTGCCGTCCGACAAAAAAGAAGGCAACCGCTTTACCAAAAATGGCGATGGCAATTAAAGCGATGTCAGCAACAGGCAGTAGCAGTATACCCACGACCGTAATCAGCAAGATGATAGTAAATGGAATAAAGCACGCCAGAACTAGGATACCCGCAAGGAACGCATTGAAGGGTCTTTCTTCAATGGCCTTTCTGCTCCGCTCCAATTGACGGGGGAAGAGAATTGCCAGCAAGAGATAAAACACCATGAAAATCCCAGCGATATACAAAGTGATCTTTACGTTTGGAGAAATTGGACGAGCCAACAAAATACAATCGCTTACGAATCGCGGTATATCTTCGAACGCATCAGTCATCACTTCTGGAAGGAATGGAATCACCACTTCTTGGCCTCTAGACTTTGAATCTGGATATCTCTGAATTCTTCCACCAATGACGATTAACTCGCCATTAATTTCAGCTTCAGGACCCAAATTAGCACAGCCGAGTATCACTGCCACTTCTCCATTTACCTTGCCGTTGATATCGGCGTTGCCCAACACGGTGACCATCTCCCGACCGAACCTGTGAGCTTGGAGCTTCCGAGAATCGTAACCATCTCTCTTTCCACCACTCCCTCAGCATGGCTGTTGCCCATGATAGTAACCATCTCCTTGGATTTCTCATTCGGGCCGGACTATCGCTACCTACGGAGACTAACTCTTTCCGCATCTCCCATTGTTTTTTATCTTCGACTATAGTCACGGTAGCCGCTTGAGCTTCGGACTCATCTTCAACGGCCTGCGGACTCTCTTCGGAAACAGCTTCCTCTAACTCCTCGACAATAGCTTCGACTGCTTCAGGAGGCGGTTCCTCGATAGGATTTGTTTGAGCGACTTTTTGTTCCACAGCCGGAGCATCCGGCACGTCCTGTGCGGCGAGTCCGACGCACAACAAGAACAAGGTAGGTAGTGTGATTAGGCTTATGTGTTTCATGGCAAATTCTATAGGTGGTTAGACAAAAGGTTACTGTTGCGGGTCAGACGGAAATGGACCGTATTAAGCCCTGCGCAAGAGAAAGATGAAATCCCGATCACAAGAAAGATGACCGAATAGAGAATGACTGAAGGGACCAAGTTGACGACTTTAGCGGCCGCACTGAGTACCGTTCCGATAAGCTGAATAAATACGTTCACATTCTGAATATCCCCGGCGTATTGCTCGGTGTTCAGGGAAGTCATAATTGCCCGAACTGCGTCATCTCCAAAATAGGTGGCAAAGAATATAAAAATAGCTGACACAGCCACGACGGGCCATTGAAGTCGAGCGAACCAGGAAAGCTGTTGTTTCTCTTCCTCCTCAGCTACACGCGCCATGACGTTGCCAAGCAACGACTCAGGAGCCTGCATCTCTGGGAAATCTTTGAGTGTCTCGTCCAACAAACGATCCAGTTTATCTCTGTCAGGATTTGGCGTTGTATTCATGATGATCCTCCATGGTTCGAGCTAAAACTTTCTTCAGGGCAAGGCGCCCCCGGGAAATATCGGTTTTTATTTTACTTAGGGAAACTTTCATCTGCTTGGCTATCTCGTCGTAACTCATGTCTTCGAAGTGATATAAAGAGAGTGGCACACGCTGCTTCTCGGGTAATTGCATCAGAGCTTCTGAAATGATCTCACTTTGGTCCAAATTGTCCAAATCCATAGTACTGGATTCGTCTTCAGGAAGCATAATCTCCTCTTCCCCTCCATCATCACCTTTTCTGGAGAACTGGTCTGTAAACATAGACCAACGATTGCGGTAGCGAGTAAGGTGATTGATGCGCAAGTTTCGAGTAACAGTCTTTAGCCATCTCCCTGCAGTTTTACTTTGAGAAATAGATTCTTAATGCTAATACGCCGGGAGAAATACCTCCTGCGCAATGTCTTGGGCATCAGTTTCGTTGCCCAAAATTCGAACTGCCGTTGAGTAGACCATATTCTGATAACTTCTTACGAAGTCTTCAAAGCCTTGTGTTGATGTCATTGAAAGTGTTTCCCATCCGATTTGGATTTCTGAATAAAGAACCCAGGTGGGCAGGAAAAAGTCGCAGCCGAATTAGATTTTTTTAAAATACCTTAAATGTATAATAGTCATACATTAAGAACACGGTGACAATCGCAGATTTCTTCAGATTTAGCGAATTTGCGACCCGGGGGCTTGATTTGAATCAATCAGGCTGCTTCCTTAGGCTGCAACTTCAATCTATGGCAAAAGCAAAGACTTTCATCTCTTGGAACGTAAACGGCATCCGAGCTGTTCTAAAAAAAGGGTTTTCAGACTGGTTAAAAGAGACCGACCCAGATGTCCTCTGTCTCCAGGAGACCAAAGCCATGGAAGAGCAGGTGGATTACGATTTTCCTGGTTATCACCAACACTGGTATTCTGCTGAGAAAAAGGGATATTCAGGCACCCTCGTTTTAAGCAAAGTTAAACCTAAATCAGTAGCTTTCGGTCTCGGGTACGACGAACACGATAAAGAAGGGCGCGTAATCACTGTCGAATTTCAATCGTACTACTTGGTCAACGTATACACTCCCAACTCAAAAAGTGAGCTACTACGTCTGGATTACCGAACGCAAACTTGGGACCGGCTCTTCCTTGAACATCTGCAGGAGCTGGAGAAGACAAAACCGGTTATTACTTGTGGAGATTTCAATGTCGCCCACAAAGAAATTGATTTGAAAAACCCTAAGACCAACAAACGGAATGCGGGGTTCACGATTGAAGAGCGAACAGCCTTTG
>CALJGU010000136.1 GCA_938075565.1 uncultured Opitutales bacterium
ACGGCAGAGCGGGGACGCTCTTGCCCTACCTGTCCAGCCCTCAACTATTTTTTTTCTAACCTGCAATTGCAGGAATCCAGGTAAATTCCCAATGAAACGCCCATTTTCGGGCATTTTGAGTTATGATTTCCCAATCTGATAAGTTCATGGTAAGGTAGACCCTGTTAGAATATTTCCTAAGATTCCCAATGAGAAACCTAATCCATCTTAATCGTCGTCAGTTCCTGCGGAATGCAGGCGGCTTGATGGCACTACCCTTTTTAAATTCACTGCCCCTTCCATTAGCTGCCGCGAAGGCCATTCCGGAAGCACGGAAGCGATTGGTTACGGTAGGAACATTTCTCGGAATGTATCCTGGCGAATGGCACCCGACTAAAGGCAGTGACCGAGTTCCTCAGTTGTTGGAACCGATGATGAAGCACCGTGAAGACTTTACGGTGGTCTCGGGTGTCGATCATGGCATCCAAGGCGGGCACAAAGGAACCCCCTCTTTTCTATCGGGAGTTTATCAACCTGAATACATCGGCGAGTCTGTCATGGTCCGCAACACCATCACCCTGGACCAACTGGCCGCCAAACACCTGAGCAAGGACAGTCGCTTTCATTCGCTCCAGCTCGGCGCATCGGAAGGAAAACCAACCCAGACTCTGTCCTGGGATCAGAATGGCGTTCCCCTGCTTCCGGAAGCTGATCCGACGAAAGTATTTCAAAGACTGTTTGTAAACGACCTCAATCCGGAGGAAGCGAGCAAAGCCATGGACCTCAAACGCAGTGTGCTCGATATCGTGGCTCAAGATGCCAAATCACTGCAAAAGGAGATCGGCTATGAAGACCGTGAGAAGGTCGACTCCTATTTTACTTCGATTCGCGATGTGGAAAAACGCATTAAGCGACAGCAGCAATGGGTGAATACACCGAAGCTCGGCATTCCACCACTGACTGAACGCCCTACCACATTTCATGACAACTTGACCTTGATGTTCGAGCTCGCCGCCCTGGCACTCCAGCATGATTCGACTCGTGTTGTGTCGTTTGAATTACCAGCCGGAGGATTACCTATCATTCTCGATGGTGAGCAACTTTCAGGATACCATGGTCAATCACACCACGGTAAGGACCCGAAGGTCTTGGAAGAATTAATCAAGATCGAGCAGATGCACATGACCTGCGTTGCTAATTTCATTGATCGCCTGAAAGGTATTGATGATGGCGGCGCCTCCTTGTTTGACCGGACACAAATCCTATTCGGAAGCGGACTCGGCAACGGAAGTTCTCACTCCAATAAAAACTTGCCGATCATGGTAGCAGGAGGAGATCTCAAACATGGACGGGATCTCATCTATGACGAAGGTTCAATGCCGTTGTGCAACCTTTACGTGACCATGCTCCAGCAAATGGGGATCGAGATAAACAGCTTCGCCAATAGCTCGGGGAACCTGAATCACGAGTTGGCGTAAACGAACAGAACTGAGCCCAACGCGTTTTAAAGATGAAGCTTCTCAAAGTTTCCAGAAAGATCATTTCAAGATGTAGGAGCCGCTTTAGCTGCGACCCGACAATCAAAGGAGATTCGATCGCAGCTAAAGCGGCTCCTACAATTTCCGCATTCATTTTTCTCACCCTTGGTGCCTCTGCCAAAGAAGACTTCCAGTCTTCAGCCATCCATTTCCTGCAGGAGCACTGCTACAAGTGCCACGATGATAAAAAGCAGAAGGGTGATATTCGCCTGGATACCCTCAGTTTCGATTTTGAAAATGCGGAAGTGGCTGTCATGTGGCAGGACGTCACCGACATTCTGAAACTTGGTGATATGCCACCGGAAGAGGAACCTCGGCCGCCCATCAAAGAGATCTCTGCGTTAATCGATTCGATCGATGTAGAGCTAAGAAAAGCAGCCGAGACAATGCAGGGAGGTGGTCGCATTGCGATTCGTCGATTAAGCCACAGTGCACTGGACAACACCGTGAAAGACTTACTCGGCATTGATCAGCTGCTCTCTGCGAACTTACCTCCGGATGCCGAGATCGATGGCTTTGACAGTTTGGCCGTCACGCTGGACGCCAATCCTGAAATGGTGCTCAACCTTCAGGACAACGCACAAAAGGTAGCCAAACATACCATCGTAAGTGGCGACGATGTTCGATCGAAACGTACTTATTCACTGGATACCATTGGTCATGGTTACAATGTTGAGGAACGCGGCGACCTGCTGGTAACCGCCTCCAGCCGTGACCGCAAATACGTGATGTGGCCCAAAGACTGGGTGGTGCCTCAAGACGGCACCTACCGCATCCGAGTAAAATCTTTTGCCCATGACCTTCGTACCGTTCTGGAAGAAGACGGAGTCGATTACGAATACCTGGATAGCTCCTACCAGCGGAACATGAAAACCAGAGATCGCCTGCCAAACGATCAACCTCGCCTGGTTTCAATTGTAAGCATCAAAGCTTCGGAAGCGCGGCATATGGATGCAGCTTCGGTACCCGGCCGCCGTGTGGGTCACTTCTACACCGGGGGCGAGATGCAAAACGATGAAGTCGTGGTGCGACTAGATAAAGGCGAAAACATAATGATACACTATGCGTCTGCGGCTGTGATCAATCGTTCGCCTAAGGCAAAAGTAGGAGACGAGGAACGCAATGTGGCCGACCTGCTTTATGTGAAGGAAATCGAAGTCGAAGGTCCTCTCATCGGAAGTTGGCCGCCGAAAGCGCATCAGGATTTATTGGCAGCAAATTCAAACCAACCAGTTGAACAGCGGATAGAATCATTTTTATTTAAAGCCTTCCGACGCCCAGTGCCCCAAAACACCGTGGATAGTTTTCTTACACTCTACGATATGGGACTGTCTCGTGGATTCACCCCTGAAGAGTCGATGCGCAATGTGGTCGAAGGCGTATTGGTGTCACCAAGGTTTCTATTCAATTATGACTCTGGCGAAGGCAATGACGTATGGGCGCTGGCCAGCCGACTTTCATTCTTTCTCTGGAATTCCATTCCCGACGAAGAGTTACTAAAGTTGGCAGAATCAGGAGAGCTCCTTAAACCCCGTGTAATCAAGAAACAAGTATTGCGCATGCTGGGTGATCCGAAAGCTGAACGGTTCGTACACGAATTTACCGGCCAATGGCTGGGGCTAAAGCACATCGAGCTGATGAAACCGGATCCCAAGCTCTACCCTGATTACGATCCATTGCTGGAAGAGCTTATGCGCGATGAGAGTGAAGCATTCTTTCAACGCATCCTCACAAAAAATCTGCCCGTATCCAATTTCCTCGATTCCAAATTTGTAATGATCAACGAACGCTTGGCCGCACACTACGGAATTGATGGGGTTAAGGGAGATCACTTCCGTCCGGTTAAGTTGCCAAAGCATCTCCCTCGCGGTGGCCTGCTCGGTCAGGCCAGTGTTTTAAAGATTACTTCAAACGGTACACGCACCTCTCCCGTCATTCGAGGGGTTTGGATTTTGGAGAAACTCTTGGGTAGTCCGCCTTCGCCTCCCCCACCCGATGTGGAACCCATCGAACCCGACGTCCGCGGCAGTACCACCATTCCTGAAATGCTGGCCAAACACCGCGAAGTCCCAACCTGCTACGATTGCCACCAAAAGATCGATCCCTGGGGTCTCAGCTTAGAGCACTACGATGCCGTAGGGAAGTTCCGGGATCTCTATCGCAACAAACAGCCGATTGATGCACGTGGCTCCATCCCCGGTCATAAATTCGATGGCGCTGAGGAGATGAAACAAGTTCTATTAGATCGCACGGATCAATTTACCCGCGCGCTAACTGAGAAACTTTTCACCTATGGTCTCGGACACCCGCTCACCTTCCGTGAAAAACTCGCCGCAGATGATATTGCCGAAGCCAATTTCAAAAACAAAGACGGCTTCAAAGAGCTTATCGTGGACATCTGCACCAGCCCTCTTTTCCGAGGAGAACTGGGTGGGAACGATCTGGCTCAGAACTAAAGGTCCGTTTGGATCAGCACACGGAAGAACACCGGCAGTCCGTCCGAAGAAGGAATCATTTCCTCAAGAATCTGAATACTGGCTCCATCAATTACCGACAGCTGTGGGAAGATTTGAATTACTAAAGCCGGAGGTGTGTATAATCGTATCCGAAAAATCGCCAATTATGATTCTGTGATTCCAAGGGCCATCCCAGAGGACACCTTCCCCTCCGTTTGGGAAAGGATCCCGTAAGCTGAGTCCTCCCTCGTAATCAAATCCGTCGTAGGCGAGGGTTCCACCATCCGGTGCCACTGATTCAAATCCCGTCCGCTCCAGACCCACGGTTACGTTTATAAAATCACCGTCAGATACGATAATCGATGACGACACCCCAGTCCCTGCATCGACATCACTATCGATCCCGTCGTCAGCGCCAACATCTTTATCCACCAACTCATAGCCAAAAGGCTCGGAAAACTCCAATGTGTAGATTCCCGGCTGAACCGACACCTTAAAGTATCCATCATTATCTGTCTGGTAGGTTCTCCGCTCCTCACCTGATACGATATCGAGGGAGATGCCCGGCAATTCCGTTTCGTCCGCATCCTGCACATGGTTACCATTCAAGTCTTGCCACACGCGCCCAGCAATCAGAGCAGATCCACCCACCGGTTCCCGGGTAACTTGAACATCTTCAATGCTAAACTGTCCATGGCCGTCATTTATGCGTTGTACTCCAAACGATTGATACGCTCCATTTTCAAACTCTGATCCCACATTCAAGGTTCCAATCTCATCGACCACTACCTCACCCATATCGGTTACAACTAACAAGTGGTATGCATATTCTCCGGCTCCTCCTTGCTCGGTAAGCGTTAGTCGGACCAGGAGCCGTTGACCACTCCATACTCCCCCTGTTTCACCGATCAAAGAGGACTCAAAGTCTGGGAAACTCACATGTGTTACAACGCCAGTTGCAGTACTATTTCGGACATTGGTTTCATCGGCTGCCTGCATCCGAATCGACACCCTAGTCTCACCATCGTTTGGTCTTTCAGCATAGAGGAGAGTTTGAACCCCACAATCATCGTGATGCCAAAGCTGTTGGGGCTCGTTGACTCGACTCACATCACTGCTAGTTACATTTAGAAACACAGCAAGGTCAGCTCCTGAATCAATATCAGTTCTGGGCGAAAGCACCTCAAGATCGGAAACCACCCAAGAGAAACCAAAGGAGCTTCCGTCTTCTCCCAATGGAAACACATCCATTTGTTCATCGGGCGCAAAGTGAACCTCACTCCAAGCACCGCCACTACCGTTTGGGGAGAGCAGAAGCGCTCCTTCTGCCTCCTCGAATAAAAAGGCGTTTGACGAACCAGCTGCATTGACATCCCAGCCACCTCCAATCCCTTCATTAAATTGAATGAACGAATCTTCAAAAGTATCCGAAAGAAGAATCTCCGCTTCAAAATCAGCCGACCAAAGCGGAAACACCGCAGACAAGGTCAATAAATACAAAATGCAGGGGATGAATTTACGATGGATCATAAATTGGGAAAGCCAGTAGGTACACTTGAAGAGAGCTTTTGTTCTGCGACCAGCCTAGCCCCAAAACAGCATCTTTTATTATCAAACCCCCAATACTTTCGGTAAATATCTTATAAACACAGAGAAATATATATCATCCCCAATGAAGTACTTGGCTTGAGCCTTATCAAAGAGTAGAGATTTCTGAATGTTAATCCGTCTACTCTACCCCGCTTTACTTCTAATCGTTTGCTCAACCGGTTTCGCACAAGCAAAACCGAACATCGTAATCATCCTGACCGATGACATGGGCTGGAAAGATGTCGGGTTTCACGGAGCAGAATTTCCAACGCCCAACATCGATCGGATTGCAAAGGAAGGTGTGGAGCTGGATCGATTTTACGTGACCCCCATTTGCACACCGACACGGGCGGGCCTGATGACCGGTCGTTATCCACTGCGTTTTGGGTTGCAGCGAGTCACAGTGAAGAGTTGGGGCACACGGACCTTGCCAGACGATGAAGTAATCATTCCAGCCTCGCTAGGAAAAGCTGGCTATAAGACTCGAGCTATCACCGGCAAGTGGCACTTGGGTTGGAAACGTCGTGCGAATCATCCGATGGAGAAAGGGTTCACTTCCTTCTGGGGACACAGCGGAGGAGCGATTGGTTATTTTAATCATTCTGATCAGGGGCTGCATGACTGGCACCGCGACTATGAGCTGAACTATGAGCCCGGTTACAGCACCGAGTTAATCGGTGACGAAGCCGTGCGCGTGATCGAAGAAGCAGAAAACGATTCGTCTCCATTTTTATTATACGTGGCCTTTAATGCCATCCATACGCCGAACGATGTTTTACAACGACACTGGGACCAGTTCGCTCACATCAATGATCAGAAGCGTCGTGAAAAGGCAGCCATGATGGCCTCAACAGATGAACAGGTTGGCCGAATACTGGATGCCCTCGATCAGACGAAAGCGAGTGACGACACACTGGTACTCTTTTCATCTGACAATGGCGGAGGCATTCCTGCTGGTTCAGTAAACCTGCCTTTGCGAGATGGCAAGTGGGCGGTCTATGAAGGCGGCATCCGCGTGGCTGCCGCTTTGCGCTGGCCCAAAGGAATCAGAGGAGGACGAAAGCTGACAGAACCCATCAGCTATATCGACATCTACCCGACGCTTCTGGAAATCGCAGGAGGCAAGCGCTCTGGAAAACCATTCGATGGTGAAAGTGTGTTGGATGTAATCCAAGGGAAGCGCCAGCGCGATGACTTTGAATTCCATTCCTATTTTCAAGGACAGAAGATTCCACAAAACGCAGATCCCAATCGTGAGATTCCTTATGAGCGAAATGCCGTTAACACGCGCGAATGGAAACTCGTCCGTCTTGGGCCGGCCATGCACCTCGTCGATGATCCTGTTAAGGATGCCTTTTTCGAACTCTATAAGATCCGTGAAGATCCGTACGAAGAAAACGACATTGCTTCGAAACATCCCAAGATCGTGAAGGAGCTCACCGAGAAGATGATCGCCTTTCGCACGACCCAGAAACCGGTCTTAGATCATGTCGATATTCAACCGCCTTCCAGTTGGGTAAAACCAATCAGCAAACGAATCCCGAATTAAGAGTAATTAGAAAGCTTCGTAAAAACCTGAACTGAAAGGCAATAGTAGCCATGGTGGTGACACCATGGAGTGAACTGTCGCCCAAGAATATTCCATCATTGGTGTCACCACCAATGCTACATTCAGGTTCGAATCCCTAGAATAGAAACAGTACCTACCTCTAATTTGTTAAATCTGTTCCAATTTCTGAAGCGAAAAAATTGCGGTAGATGTGTTACTCCACTCTATAATTCTGTCCTTCATGATTCTGTTTTTTTATTACAAAATCATGGGTACAGAATCATGATTTTACTTAATGTAAGATGGGCGTCCTCCTGCTCAAGGTAATCGACTATAACGAAGCAAAGATTTCGTTGATCTCTTTTCCCTTAGCATCCTAGGATATAGAAATGGAAACCATAGAAAGAACGATGCGCTGCACCATCATACCTCATCCGGAGCATAACAGGATGTACCAGGTGACTCTCGACGAAGCAGCCGTAGATCAATTCCTCGAACGAACAAAGGACCTCACAGAGCAACGACTCTCCTACGTGCCTTACCTGAGATCCATTGCAGCCGAACAGTTACAAAACATCGTCGGTGATGCCTTCGCTCAACGGATTTGCGAAATCATTAACGACCGGGATTCAGGTGGTTTTACTCTTAGACCGGGACGTCAGCTTGAAAGCATAGATCAACAAGTAGTACTGGGCACGGCAATTTCTCATCTCATTGGGCTCCCTATTTTCGATGACATGACTCAGAATTTCTACGCATGCTTCACGGTTAAGGATACCGATGAGAGTGACTCCTATTTGCGCCAAGCTTACCGACGATTCACACTCCACACCGACGGCACCTACGTAACGGAGCCCACGGATTGGATTCTTATGATGAAGATGGAAGAGCAACATGCTCATGGGGGAGATTCTATACTCTTACATTTGGATGATTGGGAAGAGTTGGATAAATTCACGGCCGATCCCATCGGATCCACCCCACTCACTTACAAATCACCTCCCAGCAAGAATTATCCGGTGGATGTTCAGAAAACGACCTTCCACGATCGAGATGGGCATCCTTGCATGAGTTTCATCGATCAGTTTGTTTACCCTGATACGATTGAACAGGCACGTTATCTCAATGACCTTTGCGACTCCATGGAAGGATCACCTTCCGTCATTTCGCTACCGCTTCCGATTGATCATATGGTGGTGCTGAATAACCATTTCTGGCTGCATGGTCGGGAGGCGTTTGAAAAACACCCGGAGTTGCATCGGGTATTGATGAGACAACGGGGGTACTTTCGAACTTAGGCCGACATCCAGTCGTCGTTAGTCTCAACGGTTAGAAACGCGTTCGCTTCTTTGTCGTTTACAAACCGTTCCTTCTTCGGGTTCCAGGTAAGTCCTCTCCCTAGGTCAGCAGCAATCACTCCCATGTGAAGGGTCGTGCTGAGTTGGTGGAGCGTCTCCGCGGAATAAGTGGGCTCATCGCCGGATTTTATACAGGCCAAGAAATTCGGATGTTCGCGAGCAGGTAACGGAATGTGCTTGTTCGATTTGGGTGGGTATTTTTTGCGCAGCAAAGATTCATCACTCGCGCCAAACTGTCCACGCCACCCCGTCACGGATACCCAGCCTTTCGATCCATAAAAGCGAACGTAGACGTTCGCACCCAAACCCTCTTCTTTGGAAACATTGTGAAGCTGCATAGTAACCCCATTGGAATAACGATAATGCAGATCGTAGTTGGCAGGAATATTGGACTGCGCTTTTTCAGGAGAAGGCTCTGCCGTACCCTTAACTTCAACAGCACACTCATGCGGATCATTTGCAGCAAACTGTGCGGTGTCTACCAAATGAGCTCCCCAATCGGTAATGATACCCGTTGAATAGTCACGGATGTAACGCCAATGCATGGGCTCGGTTCTTGTAGCCGTGTATGGATGATAAGGTGCGGGTCCGAGCCATAGTTTCCAATTGAGATCATCCGGAACAGTTTCCTCTTCCTCATGGGGATGAATGGCCCCTTCAGGAACCCCCACATCCATGTGATGCAGATCTCCGATCGCACCATTGCGCACCCACTCCACCATTCGGTGATAATGAATGAGTGATCGATCCTCCAAGCCTGTGGAAAACATCTTTCCGCTTTTTTTCACCGCATCGGCCAATACTCGACCTTCCCCAATCGAGAAGGTGGGCTTCTCACAAAAAACATGCTTACCCGCATCGAGTGCCATGAGACACATCGTGGTGTGCCAATGATCGGGAGTAGAAATCACAACGGCATCGATACTGGGATCATCGATGACTTCCCGAAAATCCTGAACTGCCCGACAGTCTTTATTCCCATACTGCTCATCGACCAGTTTCTTCGCCTCCTTGGCTCGTCCCATGTAGGCGTCACAAACCACCGTGCATACACAGTCCTCTTCGGTCAGAAAGGACTTTAAATTGAGATCCACTCCCTGCCAGCCCACCCCAATAAAGCCCAATGTAATCTTATTGGAAGGTGCCCGCTGAGATAGCAAACCCGAAGGAAGGATCAAAGGAGCCGATCCCGCAGCGAGCATGGTTTTCAAAAAAGATCGGCGAGAGGCAGGTGATGAAGATTCAGAATTCATTTTTAAAGTAACAATAGATGCAAGAATAGTAGACTCAGGTTTACAGGAAGGAAACTAAATATTCTGAATACACTCACAGCTCGTCGTAGTAGGCGCATCAGCATTGATCCAACACTCGCTGTAATCCGCAAGGGCCTTATTCGCCTCATCCGTTTTACCTTGGGCTTGCAATGCTCGGCTCAATCCAAAGAGCGACCATCCATTGCCTTTCCACTTATCGAGATCTTTGCGATAGGTGCTCTCAGCTTTTTTGAATTGTCCTGCCTTCATGTAGACTGCGCCAAGCGTATGACGGGAAGGCTGAAGGTACTGAGGCGGTTCACCATAGGACAGCGTTGCCTCAACTGCAGCAGCCTTTTCAAGCCATTCGCTGGCCGCTTCCCAATTTCCTTTTTGGAGGGCAATCTCACCAGCAATGAAGAACTCGCTCACTTCAAGAACTTTATGAGCCATGTCACGGCCAAACGGGCTATCCTCTGGCATGGCAGCTTTCACCTTAAGGAATTCCGCTTGTTCGTGCTCGGCCCCAACAAAATCCTTTTGGGCAGCCGAAGCGACAGCCCGATGAGCACGCCATTGCGCAGTCGTTAAAGGCATATAGGACGGTGGGGCCGGTTCAGCCAGAATATCGTCCCATCTCCCAAACCGTTTCTGAACCTCGTACACCGAACTCATCCACCGATCAACAAAGGGTGCGACACCTTCCAGCAATTCCGGAGGAATAATCGCCCACATCTTTCGAGCAGCTTTCATCGCCTCCGCTTCACGCCCAACCATCATAGCCGAAAAGGCCAACATATGCGCATTATGCACCATATACATGTTCTGTATAGTTTGCTCAGGCGAGAGCTCACGATAGCGATCGTCCTGATTTACCGCCTTCTTATTTTGCACGACCGACCTATCCCAATACCCTGTTTGAACATAGATGTGCGACGGCATATGCAACATATGCCCGGCACCTGGCATCATCGTTCTTAAATGATCTGCAGCAGCCAATGCACGAGCAGGTTCGTTGCTAGGTTCAACCGCATGCACATATAAATGAAAGACACCTGGATGACCCGGATCCATTTTCATCACTCGTTCAAGGACCTCCAATATTTCAAGCGTATTCCCTGTCGAATTGCGATCAATGTCGTATAGTTTCCACGGCCGCTGAATCATCATGGCTTCAGCATACAAGGCTCCTATGTCAGAATCGTTTGGATAGCTTGCCCAAACTTCGGCCATGGCATCTGCATAGGCCTGCTCAAGGTGCGCCCTGTCCTCTGGCCAGGGATTTGCATAACGATTGGAAAGTGCTTCGATCAATGCACGCTCTTTAGCCGAAGCGTTCCCAATCCTTGCTTGTGCCTCCTGAAGCGCTCCCCAGGCGCCTTCAGATCGTTCGTCATCCATGACCGGTGCATTGTAATTCGGTCCTTCAGACAAAGAGATCGCCCACCAGGCCATTGCACAATCCGGATCCAGCTGAGCAGCACGAGCAAACGAACGAATCGCCTCGTCATGATCAAAGGCATGCATCCAGGCCAATCCTTGATTAAAATACTCCTGCGCCTCAGACGATTTAGTTGAGATGCTCATGGTGTGGGATCCCAGACCTTCGAACAGTTGGGCTCGACTAGCATCGACGGCAAGGTGTTCTGTTTTCGCCTGACACCAAGAAAGGGCGACAACAAGAGATAGACAAAAAGCGAATAGATTAGACTTTGAGAACATAAGAACTGGCGTTTAGAGAGAAAAAATAAATGAAACCTTTTGGAACGATTCTGCGCTCAAAAAACCTTTCGGCCCTTATACTATCGAGTTATAATTCATCGCTGTAAACGGTAATAGTGAAAACCTTCTCAATTAAAAATTATCGTGTCCACCATTTGGATACACATTATCATCGTAATATTTTTCCTAAAAATGTAACCGTTTTAAACCGAAAAAAGTTCTCATAACATACACCCAATTTAATAAACCAATCAGTTAAAGGAGAAAACATTAAAACATTATTAGCCTTACTTATTTTAACCGCAGGAATTTCGTCCCTGGCGGCACAAACTCAAGACCGTGAACGACCTGAACGCCCACAACGCCCTGATTCTGCCCAAGTTTTCAAAACCGCAGACACCAACGAGGACGGTTTCCTCGACCTGAAGGAGCTGACAGCCTTTCGCGAAAACATGCCAGTAGGCCGCGGCAGAGGTGGACGAGGAGGTCCTCCAGCAGCCAATGCGGACAACAATGCACCTGCTCCAAAACCAGCTGAAGGACAACGCGAACGTGGCGGAAGAGGTATGCCAACGGCTGAAGACATGCTTGCGCAAATGGACAAGAACGAAGACGGCAAAATTGCCCCTGACGAATTCACAATGGGCAACCGCCGCGGAAGAGGCGGCCAAGGTGGACCAGCAGGTGGCGAAGGACGCCGCTCACGCCCCCCCGAATAATTTCATATAGTCTGAGTAGATAACGCATGTAGGTTGTAGTTGACCTGCATAGCAGAAGTAAAATTAAGCCAGTCTCGTGGGGAGACTGGCTTGATTTGTTTTAGGGGGTAAATTGAAACGCACTAAGGCTTGTTCGAAACCGTATTGCTATCTATCTTTCTTTTCATACCAGTCATTATAAACTTAAAGTCCCCCGATGAAACAGATCTCCCAACCCCTGGTTTTTCTTATTTTTATTTCCTCCTTTGTTCAGGCGACCCACGCGGATTCACAAAACACCAATCGTTTTCGCGGACCTGATGGATCTGGCGTCTATTCAGCGCCCGACCTTCCAAATAGTTGGACCGAAAGTGATTACCTGTGGACACTGGAACTTCCGGGTGACGGACACTCCTCTCCGATTATCTGGAACGAACATTTATACATCACAAGCAGCGATGCGGGACATCCCAACTCTTTACTAATCTGCTTGGACCCGACCACCGGAAAAGAAATCTGGTCATTGAGCTTTGAGGCATCGGACCGAAAGCTCCATAAATTTAATTCCTTTGCATCGGCCACACCCGCCGTTGATGAACATCACGCCTACATCGCATGGAGTGATGCCAGTCGATTCCAGGTCGCTGCTGTTGGCCATGACGGAAAAGGTGTATGGCAAAGGAATCTTGGTGAACATAATACTCAACATGGCGGCGGCATCTCACCCATCGTTTTTGAAAACATGCTAATTATCGCTAACGACTGCCGGGGTCCAAGTGCCATTCATGCACTTGATCGCATGACGGGAGAAACCATTTGGTCCATCGATCGAGCTTGGGAGGCCAAGGGCAAGACATCATACAGCACGCCTCTGCTCTATGAAGGAAGCGATGGAAAAACTCAGATCATCTTCAATTCGGCCTCCAGTGGCATGACGGCCTTGGATCCACAATCGGGTAAAACCCTTTGGCAAGTGCCGGACTTGTTTCCTCAGCGCACGATCAGTTCTCCCGTCCTCGCAGGCGGACTCATTTTTTCAAGCTGCGGTGCAGGAAATGCCGCTCACTCTTTCGCTGCAGTCCGACCTCCTTCGAGCCCGAATGGGCAAGCAGAAGTGGCTTACAAAATCCGCAAGTCAATTCCCTATGTTCCAACGGCGGTTGCAAACGGAGATCAGCTATTCCTGGTGAGTGATGGCGGTATAGCGACCTGCATT
>CALJGU010000137.1 GCA_938075565.1 uncultured Opitutales bacterium
CAACATGCCATTGGCTCTTGCTTTCGAAATAATATCGTTCACCAGTTCAAAAGCCGGGGTCGCCACATTAGACAAAACGGTCTCCTGTTCCGACAGATTAAAATAGACGTTCCAATTATCCGTAATTGCGCCCGTGAGTTCGAATTCGAATCCCTCCGACTGGAAATCCTGGGTAGCAGTCAACCCTTGGATACTAGAACTGGAAAAACCGTCGATATTATTTGCATCATAGTCCACCTCATAGGCCGCCCAAACGTCAGCCGGAACCAGTGCTTCGACCGCGGAGTAAAATGCTGGCCATGTGTCAAAGAGTCCATCCGTTGCCTCCGCAGCGGTTAGCCCTCCTCTTAAGTCCGCATCGCGTCGATAAAAACCGGTAGAGGTATTGACGATGTAGCCAACGCCGCCGCTCGTACCGCCAATGGAGGTGGTCGCAAATGCGTTCACCGTTTCGAACCAATTGAATCGGGCCGAAAGCCTGCGATCCAGGAGACTTATGGTAAAACCATAGTCTTCGGTTTCTCCAACCGGATTGGCAATCAACTGATTCCGAGCATCTCTACGAATGCCAGCTGGCTCGAAGTTCTCAGACTCATTATAATGAACGGAGATCTCAGTGCCACCTGGAAGATCAAACGGCAAATGCACGACTACACTTTTGGTCAACGTATCCTCTTCCACGACGGTCGAAGGATCCGAACGCAATGCGAAGCCGGCTGGGTCAAGCTCACCGCTTGGTAGACGCTGTGTGGGATTTAATCCCACTCGTTCGAAATTCTTGGCCTCATCGCGACGCCAACCGAGTAAACCAACCACCATGCCATCGAACCAGTAGCTTTGCCAACTGGCAGCTTCGGATGCGATTTCCCGCAGCGTGTGATTTCCATTCCAAAGCGTATCTTCAGTAATGAACTCGTTTACAAATCCAACACTCCCATCGTCATTGATTACGGGAGGTCTCGTGTTGTAGTGCGTTTTGTAGACTTCGCCTACTTGAGGAAATCCAGCATCGATGTAGTTATTAATACGAACATCGCTAAAATTCTGTATGGATGGATCCAAAAGGGAATCGGTCACATAGTAAATCGACGGCACTAGGATACGACCCTGCCCTTTGCTTGAGAACAGAATGTTAGAAACGTCAGTGGCTGAAGAAGCATCTCCCC
This sequence comes from uncultured Opitutales bacterium, assembly GCA_938075565.1. Classification (GTDB taxonomy): domain Bacteria; phylum Verrucomicrobiota; class Verrucomicrobiia; order Opitutales; family UBA2995; genus UBA2995. Next base: position 1,167 of record CALJGU010000137.1, read on the forward strand.
AGGTAAGCTGCCGGTTCCGAACATCCGTATCGATCTCTTGCTCATTGTAGAGGCCGGTAAAAACATGTCTGCCCAAGTGGCGCAACCAACCGTCGTTTTCAGTAAGATCGATATCAGCAAATGCGGTCACTCGTGTGGCCTCGCGATCAATAATAGTAGTCCTCTTAGGCGTTCCGCGATTCCGGATGGCTACTCGACCGATGTTTGGATTGGGCTCCTGGTTCGACAGGTGTGTGTTCATGTCTACCCAAAGGTCTAGTGAAGAATTGTTACTACCCGATGCGATATCAAAAGGCAGTCTGGCCAAGTTCTCATAGGTCTGAGCATCGTGCACAATTTCTATACCTCCTTTGCCCTTTAAGAAAGTCTGTTCGAGAACAATGTTGGTGGCATCAAAATCGGATGCGACATGATTCAACGTGCCGGCGAGCGACATTTTGCGGTTATCAAAGACCTGCGTATCATTCAGGGTACCGCCCGTGAATCCTGGATACAAACCTCGGATAACCGGTGAACGTGAACCGATGGTATCATAGCGAGCCTGGAACGCTGAATCGCGATCCTTCACCCAAACCACGCGACCGATTGAACCCGCGATGCTGGAATCACTGGCCAGACCAATTGAGGGCGTCTGAGCATTCACATTGCGATAGACCAACGGCATTTGAATCGTGACGTAATCTCCAACCGGCGCGGGAACTTTGTTAAAGTCTGCTCCCCATTCCGTATTCACAGTCAACTTCGGTGACCAGGTACCATCATCCCAATAAGCAGGCAGGGTGCTACCTGTAATCGACTCAATGGAACTGCGACTGGGAAGAGAAAACCAGTTCGAGATACCCTCGGCAGGAGGAATGATACTCGGCGGGTTTCCTTCGATCTCACCTTGTTCAAAATTCCCACGAAGAACGGTCTTGTCGAAAAAGTCGGAGCCTTCGTTCTTAAACAAAGTTAAATTGAGCGCTAAATAGAAGCGTTCATCTCTTTCATAAGTAGGACGCTGCTGGTACTCGGTATTCTCGTTCAGCGCGGAGAAGCGAAGAGCCAGACGATCTTCAATAAGCACCTTATTATAATCAACGGTTGTGCGATACGACCCTCGCTCTCCTACCCGAACGGATAGTTCACCAAAATCTTGGCCTAAAGATGCGCCATTGACCGCGTTATTAATAACGCCTCCCGGTTCACCAATACCAAAGAGCAAAGAGTTAGGTCCTCGATTTACGGTAACCCGGTCACTGTTGTAACTGTCGAATGGGATATCCGTTAAGAAGAAGCCACGTGTAAGGGAAGCTTTGGCCAGACCACGCACACGTTGAGAGTTTTGCGGCATCCGTTGTTGCTCGGAAGGATTTGGACGACTGGCCGAGAAACTAACGTCCGCAAAATTACCGTTGGGACCACCCACTTCTGTATTGGCCATAAAGGACAATATGGTCGCACCATCGGTGGCACCGGTATCATCGAAAATCTCTTTGGTCACCACCGAAACGGCCGCACCCACATCGCGGAGATTTGTTTTCAACCGAGATCCGGCAAGCGTGGTGGTTGCCTGATAACCGATGGTTTCTTCTTCAGAAATAGTGAAAGGACTGAGGTCGTAAAGCGTTTCCTCCTCATCTTCTTGCTGAGCAAAAAGTGGGGGGATAAATAGACCAATGACCAGGATGGTAAGATAGGTTCTCAAGGAGTTCATAGTTCTTTTGTTTAGAGGTATAATTCCGATAATTTCGGAAATAGGATGTTTGTTCATTCTCAAGGTGAGAACGTAGTTGTCATCCATAGTGCAATTTCGCCCGGTCTTAAAAAGGCAAAATTATTTGAAACAGTTCAGAAAACACTCATGAGTCGCCCAGCAACTCGTAATTTACCATTCTACATGGATGTAAATTTCCAGACCTCAGCGATACTCAGCTACCAGAAAATTGACGGTTTTCGAATCCAGTCCTTTTTTGAGCCAGGCCTCGAGGCGGCCGTCACCACTTCGCAAAGTCACCGAATCAAATACACAGCTGGTATCCCCAGCTGAGATGGGCTGGGATACTTGCACCGAACCGAAACGTAGGTAGGCGGTACAGTCTTCAGTTGCTCGGTTGAATTTCAGAGTAAAACGGTAGTTTCCCGCTCGTGTTACCCGCGCACTCCAAAAAGGGAGACGGGTCATTTTCTGAAGATCGAAGGTACTGAGTTGAGCAGGGTTTTCTTCCGGAGCGCCTAGGTAAATCCGCTGTGGATTCCAGTAATCTAACTCAGCAGTCACATCGCGGTACCAATTCTCATAGGACTCCATCATCGACTCCACCAAGTCGGGATGTGAGTTCGCGATATTAGTGATTTCGCTTGGATCGTTCTCAATATCGTAGAGTTCTAAACTCTTCAACTGGGCATTGATATCATACTCCCCGATATCCAAAACCGTATCGCGTGGGTTGGGAAGCGGCTGCACAATTTTGTAGCGCTGCGACCGGGCGGCAAAGTGGCTGTACATGAGCGGTTCGTGATTCGCATTGTGCTGAAAGAAAAGCATGCGATCAGGCCACTTGTTTTTCGGATTACTCAGCAGTGGTAGTAAACTTTTTCCATCAACTACTCGGTCTTCATCGGTAACGCTTGCTCCACAAACATCCAAAAGAGTCGGTAATAAATCAATGTGCGCAGCGATCTGAGGAAGCTTGGCCCCAGCCTCGAACTTACCTGGCCAACGGATAAGGAAGGGAACCCGAATTCCTCCTTCATACATACTCGACTTCGTTCCACGCAAACCCGCGTTGTAACGATCGGGATAAAGGTCGTTTTTCTGACGTGAAGTCCGGGGGCCGTTATCCGACAGAAAGATCACTATGGTGTCATCTTCCAGATCGAGCTCCTTCAAACGCTTCATGACGTAACCCACATTCTCATCGATATTGGCGATCATTCCGTAGGTTTTGGCATTGATCTCATTCACCCCGTATTTGCGGTAAGGCTTCACATACTTCTCATCCACTTGCAGAGGTAAGTGCGGAAGGTTAGTGGCAAGGAAGATGAAGAATGGATCGTCTTTATTTGCTTCTGCAAAATCCATCGCTTCGTGAAAAAAGATGTCGTTGCAATAGCCCTCATACTTTTTCGGCACGTTATTGTGCTGGAGGATGGGATCGAAATAGGTGTTTCCCGGCGGATCACCAGCTTGCCCCACTCCACCAGCAGTATGGTGAAGACATTCCTCAAATCCCATGTCTGAAGGCCGCACGGGATAGTTATCTCCTAAATGCCATTTCCCGAAAATGCCGGTTCGGTATCCAGCAGCCTTGAGCTCTTCTGCAATCGTTACCTCTTCCTCACGAATGATACTGCGTCCAAAATTCACCTCCACCGCTCCAGTGCGCTCCGGATAACGTCCGGTAAGCAGCGCCGCCCGTGTCGGCGTGCAGAGAGGCTGGACGTAAAAGTTGGTTAGCTCCGTGCTCTCATTAGCCAACTGATCGAGATAGGGCGTATTGAGTTCACTATTACCGTGAAAGCCTACGTCACCAAAACCTTGGTCATCAGTCAGAATCAGAATCACATTCGGTCTATCTGCCGCGGTGGCAAATAATGAAACAAAGAGGAGGGAAACGATTAGAGGTATTCGGGTCATAGAAATTTTGTCCGTAAGTTTGATTCGATGGGTTCTAGTAACTTCTATTAATACGGTTTCGTCATCAACGTTTTCTCTGAAACAATTCAAGATTATCTAACGCTATTATTAAACATCCTGAACAAGATGGTATTTCTTTATCCAATCAGGATCTATATCCACTCCGATTCCCGGGCCTGTGGGAACCTTGATTTTTCCGTTTTCCAAACGAAGAGATGAGGTCTGACATTCAATAGGAATATTCTCGTACCCCTTGAACTCTACATGGGGTCCGGCATTTGGCATCGCCGAAACGAGATGAAGCATATAGAGGTAACCAAGACCGCCAGACAAATGAGGAATACAAGTTTTGCCCATCGCCGCTCCCATGTGGGCCGCCTTGAGTGACCGGATCAACCCGCCAAAATAGAAATGATCGGGTTGGACCACATCGAGTCCGCCGTTGGCCAGTAACCAGCGGAACGCATGCATGCTATGCTGCTGCTCACCACCGGCGATAGGGATCGATAAGGCATCCGCTACTTGCTTCGTTCCTTCCAACCAATCAAAGAATACCGGCTCTTCAAAGTAACTATAGTTATACTTCTGTAGGAGCTTTCCAACACGAATCGCGTCATTCACATCCTTGTAGTAACCATTAGCATCTGAGTAGAGGGCCATGTCCGGACCAAAGGTTTCACGGATCAGTGGAATGATTTCTTCAGTGCGACCAACCGGGCCTCGTGCATCAAGATCTTTGGTCATAAACATTAATGCACCGACCTTGATCTTCACGGCCTGCGCCTTGCTCTTTTCAACGGCTGCCTTGATTAAGGCGACCGATTCCTTAACCGGTTTTTCCCGCCACTCAGTGGCTTGATAAACAGGGATATGCGTGTTGTGAACCTCACCGATCAATTGCCCAACAGGCTTACCAGCAATTCTTCCCATCATATCTAGAATGGCGAATTCCACCGTCGCCAGGGGGATTCCAATACCTAATCCGCCAAGCCGATAGTTGAAAGCGAACTCGAGCGCCTTGTCTAACAACCGATCCAGACGACGCGCATCCTGGCCGATAAACACTGGCTGAATCCGATTCACAAAAGTGGGATATAGCAAATTCATCGTGTTGTGGGAAACCGAGTGACCAACCGCTCCGTCTTTCGATCGCACACGACAAATAAACTTTCGTTCGTATTTCAAAAGCTCAACTGATTCAATGATCACAGGATCGGAAAACAATTCGCTCTTGAAGAGCGGTTTAGCCAATACCGCATCCAACTTCGCATAGTTGGCTTCAACTGTTTCAGATTGGGCATAAGCAGATCCCTGCATTCCGGCTGCCGCGACTCCACCTACTACTGAAGCGGACATAAACTTACGACGATTGATCTTCATGATTCTAATTCAATCAGACCGATCTCGATCTAGCAAACCTTCGAAAAATAGAAGGAGTTTATCCTCTCATCCGGAAGTCCGATAACAGGAAAAGGTTGCCAAGGGAGATTTACGCCTGAAAATAAACGAAGTAACCTCAGGTATACCCCATTCACTATGACCGATCTAAGCAACGCCGACCAACTCGACGAACGTACTAAAAAGAAAATCTTCTGGGCCTGTTTCATCGCCCTCGTGGCCACCTCCTTTGTATTTGGAGTGCGAGCCAACGTAATCGGCGACCTGGCCGTAAAGTTTGATTTATCAGAAGCTCAAAAAGGAACGATCCTGGGAGTTGGTCTCTGGCCGTTTGCGATCAGTATCGTGTTATTCAGTCTGATCATCGATAAGATCGGTTATAAGACAGCGGCCGTCATTGCCATCATCTGTCACGTAGCCTCCTTGTTACTCACAATATTTTCGACAGGTTATACGAGTCTCTATTGGGCCACCTTCCTCGTCGCGATCGCGAATGGTATCGTAGAAGCCTTTATCAACCCGGTGGTCGCCACTATTTACCGAGACGAGAAAGCCAAATGGCTAAATATCCTCCATGCTGGTTGGCCTGCAGGTCTAGCACTGGGAGCCTTGTTCACCATCTTCCTGGGTGGTCTCGACTGGCAGGTCAAATATGGCATGTGCTTTATTCCCGTCGTCATTTACACGGTGCTCGTGATGCCCTGTAAGTTCCCGCCCAACGAGCGTGTTACTGCGGGCGTTTCCTACAGGGAAATGCTGGGAGAAGTTGGCGCCGTTGGATTCTTTATTATTGGATGGTTGATGACCATGGGGGTTGCCCAAATCGCTGGAGCGCAATTGCCAACTCTGCTTCCAATCGCAGTGGCCGGCGTGGTCGCCATACTCGCTTTCATCTACACAAGAGGGTTTGGCAGTTGGATGTTCCTACTCATACTGTTAACCATGGGACCATTGGCCACGACCGAACTGGGGACGGATTCATGGATGCCAGATCTACTTGGGGCCGAGCTATCTGCCACTGGTGCCACCTGGGTATTCATTTACGTATCTACCATCATGACGATCCTGCGTTTTTATGCGGGACCCATCGTTCATCGTTTTTCCCCCATTGGCTTGCTGGTCGTCAGCTGTGCCGTGGCCATCATAGGACTCTTATTTCTTTCAAAAGCCACCGCTTTCATGGTGGTGATAGCCGCCACGGTTTACGCCTTCGGCAAAACGTTCCTCTGGTCTACCACCCTGGGACTGGTATCAGAGCAATTCCCTAAGGGTGGTGCATTGACACTCAATGGGGTCTCCGCCGTAGGGGTCCTCGGTATGGGAATCATCGGTACACCCTTTATGGGCGTCCTGCAGGACCGGGAAGTAGATGCACAGTTAGCTGCCAATAATCAGGCCATTCACGAACAAATTAGTGGCGAGCCCAGACAAACTATTTTCGGAGAAGTCCCGAGCGTGAACATGGATGCGATCGCAGCCCTTCCTCCAGCAGCCCAGGAAGAACTCACCAGCATTCAAAAAGCCAGCAAGAAGGGTAGCTTCGCCAAAGTCGCAATTCTTCCCAGCTTCATGTTGGTCTGTTACCTGATTCTTTTCTTCTACTTCAAATCCAAGGGAGGCTACAAACCAGTCGACCTGCATGGACAGGAAAAGGCGGAAGAAGCAGAGCCAGGATTTTGATCAGGATCGACCATACCCTACTCTCTGATTCTGAGAGACAGTCGCTGGATAGAGACGGCTATGTTTCTTTAGGGAAACTCCTAACGGATGGGGACCTGGAGCGTGTTCGATCACGTGTGGATTCCATTCTTAACCAGGAAGCCGATCAGGCAGGCAGTGAGCTCTTCAATACGAAACACATCAAACACCCGAAAGAAGAAGGAGCGGACCGTTTAGCCAACCTCCCGAATAAGGGTGAAGTATTCGACACACTCTACACGCAACAGAAGCTCATGGCAGCAGTCACTCACGTGCTCGGATCGGAGATACAATTATCCTCGCTCAACTACCGGGCAGCGAAACCAGGAAGTGGCCTACAGAAACTGCACGTTGACTGGAAAGAACCAGTGGCACCTGGCGAATTTAAAGTCTGCAATTCCATATGGCTACTCGACGATTTCTCTGAAGCCAATGGAGCCACTCGAGTAGTTCCAGGTAGCCATCTGTGTGGTCGGGTTCCCGGAGACGACATGGAAGATACAGAAGCATCCCACCCGGACCAAATACTGATCGAAGCACCCGCAGGCACGGTCGTGGTTTTCAATTCACACATCTGGCATGGAGGAACGATCAATCAAACGACTTTACCAAGACGAGCGATCCACAGTTACTTCTGTCAACGTGATCAGCCGCAGCAGACTGATCAGAAAAAATGGATTACTCAGGAGACACTTGATCGCATCTCCGAAGAAGCGAAATGGTTGTTAAACGTCTAAGATAATCGAAGCGGCATTGCGGGGACACAATTGCCCTACCACTTGCAAACAACTTGTGACAGATAGGGCCATAGCTTCCAGCTATGCCGATATCAATCCTGACTGAAAGTCTTGGCTAAACTTAGCTGAGTTCTTTCGCTGCCGCCTGTGAACGCATTTCCACTTTGCGTGCCTTACGGAAGCGAATACTCACTACTTTGTATTCAGGACAAAGTGCTTCGGTATCCGTGACACTGGAGGTAAGATCGTTAACCAGAACCTCAGGGAAGTGGAAAGTGGTGCTGAGGACCCCTTTCTTAATACCATCCCAAACCTTGCTCTTGATATCTACTTTACCGCGTTCAGATTCCACGCAGACCATATCTCCATCCACAATACCGTTTTCCTTGGCATCGTCCGGGTGAATAAGAATCAAATCTTCGGTCACCAATTCGACATTGGCCGTTCTACGAGTCTGAGCGCCACAGTTGTAGTGCTCCAGGTTTCGATTCGTAGTAAGGATGTATGGAAACTCTTTGGCATTTGCGACCAGCTCTTCGGATTCCTTAAAGGCATTGAACTCAAATAAACCGAGTCCGCGTTTGAAAGATTCCGTGTGCAGGATGGGTGTATCCTGGCCACCTGGAGCTACAGGCCATTGCTTGCCGTTATCGCCGAGCTCATCCCACTTAACGCCAGCGAAGAAAGGTACAATCCCTGAAATTTCCTCAAGCATGAGAGTAGGATCGTAGTCAGGATGCTCGAATCCCATTCGATTCATAAGGTCGATGACGATCTGTCCGTCGGGCTTGGTGCCTTCCAGCGGTTCAACTACTTGGTTCACACGCTGAATGCGTCGCTCACCATTGGTAAAGGTACCACTTTTTTCAAGGAAGGAGGCTCCGGGTAAAATCACATCCGCCAACTCAGCGGTCTTGGTCATGAAGATCTCCTGGACGACGAAGATATCGAGATTGCCCAGTGCTTTGTGCACATGGATGCTGTTAGGATCTGTTTGGGCCATGTCTTCACCAATGACCCAAATAGCCTTCAACTTCCCTTCAAGAGATGCCTCATACATCTGTGGAATTTTCCACCCCACTTCCGTCGGCATGGTCACACCATAAAACGCTTCGTAGTGCTTGATCACATCAGGATCGGTCACATCAAAATAGCCTGCACCCTGGTGAGGCTGAGTGCCCATGTCGGCCATGCCCTGAACATTGTTCTGTCCACGTAATGGATTTACCCCTACGCCGCGGCGGCCGATATTTCCAGTGATCAATGCAAGGTCGGCAATTTGCATCACCGTAAAAGTTCCTTGTGAGTGCTCAGTCACACCAAGTCCATGAAAACTCATCGCACGCTCCGCCGATGCGTAGGCGATAGCTGCTTGGCGAACTTCTTCCCGTGGAACGCCGCTGATGGCTTCCATTTCATCGAGATCAATATTCAACAGCTCTTCACAGAAATCTTCGTATCCTTCGGTACGTTTTTCGATAAAATCTTTATCAGCCAGACCTTCTTTAACGATGTAATACAACATCATGTTCAGCACTGCGACATTGGTGCCGGGTCTTAGCTGAAGGTGGTGAGTTGCGTAGCGCGCAAGTTCCGTCCTACGAGGATCGATCACGATAGTGGTCTTCCCAGTAAAAGCATGTTGCTTCAGCTTCGCTCCGGTAACCGGGTGTCCTTCGGTTGGGTTGGCACCGATGACCATGATGGCTTCGGTAAACTTCAGATCCTCAACCGAATTTGTGGCCGCACCCGTACCAAATGTCCGTTGCAGACCGAGAGCAGTTGGTGAGTGGCACACGCGGGCACAACCATCGATGTTGTTCGTTCCCAAAACGACGCGGAAAAACTTCTGCATGAGATAGTTTTCCTCATTGGTGCAACGAGAAGAGGAAATACCGGCAAGAGCATCGGGACCATGCTCGACCTTAATCGCTTTAAACTTGTCGGCGATAAAATCGTAAGCTTCATCCCAGGTCGCTTCTTCGAACTCACCGTTTCTTTTAATAAGCGGTGTTTGGATTCGATCCGGATGATTGTAGAACTTGAAAGCGTAACGACCTTTGAGACAGGTGTGCCCTTGATTCACTTCAGCGTCGTAAGGAGCCTGAATCCCCATGATCTGATCGCCCATGGTGGCTACTTCCAAATTACAACCTACTCCGCAGTAGTTACAAACCGTGCGGGTTTTCTGGGTATTCGCGATGGACTTGGATTGGAAAACATCAGAGATCGCCGCGGTAGGACAAGCTTGAGAACAGGCGCCACAACTGACGCAAGGACTGTCGTCGAAACTCTCGTCCAAACCCTTAATGATTCGGCTATCAAACCCACGACCGGCCATGCTAAGCACAAACTGCCCTTGAACTTCATCACAAGCCCGGACACAGCGGTAGCAGTTGATGCACTTGCTCAGGTCAGACGTCATGTAAGGATGACTCAAATCCTTCTCGCGATCGAGATGAGTATCACCTTCCGGATAACGGACATCCGTAATGCCAACGCGGGCCGCAACCGTCTGCAGCTCACAGTTTCCATTCACCTCGCAAGTTAAACAATCGAGTGGATGGTCCGTCAGAACCAGCTCGATGATATTCTTACGGAGGCGCTGGACGTTGGCCGAATCGGTGTAAATGTATTGTCCTGCTGCAACAGGCGTGTGGCACGATGCAAAAACTTTGCTGGGTCCATCCTTCTCCAAAGCAACATCCACACTACATACGCGACAGGATCCAAACGGATCGAGGTTGGGAGCATCACAGAGTGTGGGAATGGATTCTGCCCCTAAGGATCGACGGGCGAATGAGATGATCGTCTCACCGGGTTCAATTTCGTAGGGTCTGTTATTTAAATATGCGATATTAGACATGGCTGACCTCCTTGCTGAAATAGGGCTCCAGTTCTTCTTCAAAATATTCCAGGGCGTTCCTCACCGGAAGTGGAATGCCTCCACCATGCGCGCAGAGCGACCCTTCGGTTAAAGTATGCAATAAATCGTCGAACAAATCGGTATCGATTCTATAACTACTCGAGTTCGCCTTATCCAACATTTCGTGGGCGCGTTTCGTACCGAGGCGACAGGGAAAACATTTTCCACAACTTTCGACCGCGGCAAAATCCATGAGCTCAACCAGGTAGGTCATGATCGAGAAACTCTCCGGCACACACACCACAGAAGCGTGACCCAATAAAAATCCACCTTGAGCGAACGATTCGAAATCGATGGTTAGCTCAGGGATTTTACTCACCGGAACAAGCCCTCCAAGCGGACCCCCGATGTGCAGTGCCTTGACCGATTCTTTGAAACCACCTCCAAGATCATTCACTACCATTGCCAGCGGCGTACCCATTTCCACTTCGTAAATACCGGGCTTATTGAAAAAGCTATCCAGGCTGACCAACTTGGTGCCGTTGGATTTATCTGTGCCTAAAGCCGCGTAGGCTGCACCTCCGTTTTTAATAATGAACGGAACGGTGGCGAGTGTCTCCACGTTGTTCACGATGGTAGGCTTATTAAACAAACCTTTCTGGGCCGGAAACGGTGGTCTCACACGCACTTCAGGTCGTTGCCCCTCGATACTACTGATCAAGGCCGTTTCTTCGCCGCAGATGTAAGAACCTTGGCCAGACACGATTTTGAAATCGAAATTGAATCCGCTTCCCAGGATGTCTTTACCCAACAAACCAGAACTGCGGAAGTCTTCGATCGCCGATTCAACAATCGGGAACGACTCAGGATACTCGGTGCGAATATAAAGAACGCCCCACTCTGCTCCCATGCAGTAACCGGCAATGATCATGCCAAACAAAACCGCATGGGGTTGTTTTTCGAGCAGGTAACGATCCGAGTATGCACCCGGATCACCTTCATCCGCATTGCAGATGATAAATTTCAGTTCGCTCTCCGCGTTTCGGCAAAACTCCCATTTAACCCCCATGGGAAAACCAGCTCCACCACGTCCACGGACTCCGGACGCTTTTACATCCTCAAGCACTTCAGCTGAATCTTTGTCCAAAGCCGACTTCAACAGTTCGGCGTATTCGGCGATCCCTTCAAATGGTGCAGTCAATACGGCCTGGCCAAGAGCGGCGGTGCCATAGGAATCGTCATTGTTACCATTCCCCTCGAAAATGGCGTCCATCCCTTCGATATCCTGAGCACTGAAGTTTTTGCCGTCATACTGGAAAGCTCCATTTTCATGACAGCGGCCAAGGCAGGTCATGTGACCAATCTCCTCCTCCTTAAACTTCCCCTTCAAGTCCGAAATAAGCTTATCCTGAGTGCCGGCGCAGAGACAGGCCGAGCCGTTGCAGACGTAGACTTTCTTTCCCTGGTTTTCCGGTTTTAGAAAATCATAGAAGCTGGCACTTCCATAAACATTGGCTTTACCGATGAGAAATTCATCAGCCAGGCGTTCCAGCTCTTCTGCTGAGGGAGTTCCATCGCCGTTGGTGGCAGCTTCACCGAGCTTGTTGAAGAGGTTTTCTTCAATTCCTTTGCGGCCGGTCAGGTCACTTAGATTCTTGGGCATGCGTAACTAAAAAATTGGGAGGACTGATGTGAGAACCTATCTCACTAAAAAAGGCACATCCATCTATGCATACGCTTCGGTGCAAAACGAGCCAAATCGACCTGTGGAAATCCGGATTCTATGACCAAATATTGGATAATTTTGGCATTTCTGTAGGAAATCCTGACGCTGCGGTCCAGACCTAGCCTTTAAGTGGATCTGCCATCCGTCCCTGTACCCATATAAATTCAGAAATCATCCGCTCCAGACGACCCTTATATTTCGGGTCATCCGCTAGATCGTTCATCTCCATAGGATCCGCTTCCAAGTTGTAGAGCCGGTATTTCTCGATGGTCGGATAAAAGATCATTTTAAATCCCTGACTGATCAGCGCTCGCTGACTTCCCGGTTCATACGCACCGTAGATATAATCGTACTGTTTATCCTTCTTTCCTTCCACCAACGGCATCAGGCTTTGGAACTCCACGTATTCGGGCTTTGGGATACCTGCTATCTCCAAAGATGTCGGCATCACGTCCTGTAAATAGACCCGCGATTCGATCTTTTTTCCCTTGGGGATATCAGGACCTAAAACCAGTAGCGGTGGACGGAGACTGTGCTCATACATGTTTTGCTTCCCGATGAAGCCGTGGTGTCCCACAGACAGTCCATGGTCTGCTGTGAAGAAGATGTAGGTATTGTCCGCCTGCCCGGTTTCTTCGAGCTTGTCCAAAATGCGTCCGATCTGATCGTCCATGTGTGTAATGATCGCGTAATACTCACGACGATGCACTTTCACCGCGTATTCAGTTCTCGGTGACGGAGCCAAGACCTCATCCCGAACCGTCGCAATATTTCCTGCCTCAGCGTAAGGATAGGATTCCGCATAGTTCTCAGGAACTTTGATCCGGTCCAATGGATAGCGGTCCAAATACTCTTGAGGTGCTTGCCGAGGATCATGAGGCGCATTGAAAGCCAGATACATGAAGAATGGTTTATCAGGTGACTCCGCTGCAATATCGAGAAACCGTTCGGAGTTGTTGGCCACCACTTCGCTCCAATGCGTGCCTCCAGCCCAGAATCCGGCAAACTTAGGGTCCGTCGCATCCCAGGGATCAGGCTGGCCTTCGATCGGACGACTGTAGGCTTCCGGGTAATAAACCGGTCCCGGCATTCCAGGACGCACGTGAGAAACATGGTCGAAGATGGCTCCCGTATCGGCATTCACATGCCACTTACCGGTGAAGAAAGTTTCGTAACCACCATTGCGCATGACTTGCGACCACATGCGTTCATTGCTGATTTCAGGTCTTAGGTTCTTATCCAACTCACGTGCCCGCCAAACGAAACGCCCCGTATTGATCATGGTCCGACTAGCCACACAAACGGCTCCATGCCAACCACCCATATTGTAGGTGTTCGTAAATACCGTGCCTCCATTCGCCAGGCGATCGAGATTGGGCGTATCAATATCAGTGTGACCTAGCGCAGCTATGGTTTCATAGCATTGGTCATCGGCGAAGATGAAGAGAATGTTTGGCTTCTCAGCCCGCAACAAACCGCAAAACCCAAAAACGATAGAAAAGAAGACAAGAAATCGAAGAGAATAAAATCGGATCATACAAAAAGATTCTAATCTTTGCTTCACAAGGTCGACTAGATATTTCGACTCTATTTATTCAGCTCAGCGGTTATCAAAGTAACCCACTTCAATCCAATCGTTTCGGGCAAATAAGACAACTATTCCGAGCCAGAAGATTCGTCCAACTCACCTCCGCCATGAAAGACAGATTGCTCACAATCAATGGTAAACATATCTTCTTTGGCTGCGATCTGTAGCTCATCTGTATCACCGGAATCAAGTAGACGCCTCAGAGATTTTAGTTTCTCAAATAGTCTATTAAAATATTTTACGCGAACAGGAGTATGGTGACCGTACTCCGGACTTTTTGTCAGGGAGCCTTGATGATATCTCCGGGAGTATAAGATCTCTTGCAAATTGGCCAAATCATGAAACAAGCGCAGCCTCAATAAAAGTTCGACATCGCCACCAATGGGAGTCCTACCATCGAATCCACCTATTTGTTTTACGGCATCACTTCAAAATAGCAGTGATCCATTCATACAGATCCTTAAACAACCGCGTTCGTATGATTCCGGAAAACCTTTAAGGCCTTGAGGCAAGATAGGGTCATATAAGTTTTTTCGATGAAAGAGCCCATCAGCCTCATTGAATTCCGCCTCAAAACGACTAATAACTCCGGGCTTATCATTTTCTGAAACATAGAACTCGTCGATTCCGGTACCACAGGCAGCTGTATTGGGATGGGACTGTAGATATGCAAGCTGAGTTTCAAAACGTTCGGGCCAACTTATATCATCCGCATCCTGGTGGGCATAAAACTCTCCCTTGCAATACTGTTTCAAAACCAGGTTTTTTGCAGAGTAAGTTCCACCGTTTTGCTTCAGCTGAATAAGATGCAATCGAGGATCTTCTGGTAATATGCTGCGAACGATATCACTCGTCCTGTCCGTACTGGCATCATCCACCACGTATAGATCAAGATTTCGGTAAGTCTGATTCAAAATCGATCGGACCGCCTCTTCAATAGTGTCCTCCCTATTAAACGCAGCCAAAGCGATGGTTATATGACCATCAGAACTTCCAGATACGTTTTTCATGGTGTTACAGAGTGAGGACAAGAAGGTAGGAGGCTTAAAAAATGAAGGAATATGGCCTTCACATAAATACTACAGAATTCCTTTAGATAACCTGTCAGGGAAGAATCATCACGATGTTTGACTACGATTTCACGAGTTTTTAATCTCAAAGGCAAAGAAAGGCGTAACACATCCAAGCTGGCTCAGCGAATCATAGGAAAAATTAATCAAGCTCGAGCAATGTCATACAGCTCACTGGAACAAGTTTTAAGTGCTTTCACCAGATTGGGGTAAGCGTTCCCAAGCCCATCCAATAATCCAGAGTGCTGCCGACCCTGTTTACGAGTCACCAACTGCGATGCGTCGATCAAACCGCAGTAGTGCCACCCAACAAACTCAGGCCGGGCAAAGGCCTTGCGAAAAAACTCTTCGGTCCATTCAGCTCGTTGCTCCAAGTTGTCAGCAATCGGACCATAGGGTCGCGGCATGGTATCCGTTACCATGGTAAATGCGGAGTCACCATTGATGAATGGCTTATCCACTTGCTTCGACCAACGATCGAGGCCGGGTTCCTGCACTTCGTAGCGAGCATACATTTGATACATGATCACATCCGTATATTTCGCAGTGATCGGTAGAACCGTATCTATCGAGTCGGTGTTCGCATGAAGCTTATCGCCAAAGAACATGTGATTGGGATCATAGTGCCGAATGGAATCCCGCGTCACCTGATAGTAGCGATCGACCACTCGGTGAAGAAACGCTGTGTTGTCTCTGGTTTCATT
>CALJGU010000138.1 GCA_938075565.1 uncultured Opitutales bacterium
AGGTAAGAGAAGACAATCGAAGGTTATTTCTGTAGTCACAAGATTGAGTAAAGAGGAACACCATCCCTGTTAAAACAATTTTTCGGTGTATGCATAAAACGAGTCATTCTATTCCCTTTGCTCAATCTGGTAACCGCAAAAAATTAGTGGATTTCGGGATCGGGGATGGGCGCAGTGCCCGCAAGGAAGTCAAAGTCACAGCCTTGATCGGCTTGTTGGATGTGCTCGGAATAAAGGCGTCCGTATCCTCGTGCGTATTTCGGTTCCGGCGCGACGTAGTTGGATCGACGCTTTTCGAGTTCCTCATCGCTCACCAACATGTCGAGCGATCGAGCTTCCACATCCAGTTTGATCTCATCACCGGTTTGAAGGAGTGCCAGTGGTCCACCAACAAAAGACTCGGGTGCCACGTGTAGTACACAGGCGCCGTAACTGGTGCCGCTCATTCGCGCATCCGAGATTCGCAGCATGTCGCGGACTCCCTTTTCCAAAAGTTTTTGAGGAATGGGCAGCTGTCCCCATTCGGGCATTCCGGCTCCGACAGGACCGGCATTGCGCAAAACGATCACAGAGTTCTCATCGACATCCAGGTCGGGGTCATCGATCTGGCCCTGCATCTCATCATAGCTATCAAAGACGATCACCTTGCCGGTATGCTTGTGCAAATGCGCCTCTGCTGCCACAGGCTTCATAACCGCACCGTTGGGAGCAAGATTACCGCGAAGCACAACCAGGCTTCCGGAAGGAGCACAGGGTGACTCCAACGAATGAATCACCTCCGAGTTATGCACCTTCGCGCCGGCAATGTTTTCACCGAGCGTTTTCCCATTAACCGTTATACAGTCAGTGTTGATGAGAGGGCGAATTTGCTCTAACATGGCTTCGAGCCCACCCGCATAATAAAAGTCTTCCATGAGGAAATCTCCAGCTGGTCGCATATTGGCAACTACCGGTACCTCTGCTGAGAGCTCATCAAATCGCTCCATACTCAGGTTCACTCCGGCTCGCCTGGCCATTGCGATAAGGTGGATAACGGCATTGGTCGATCCACTCAATGCAAGCACGGTGGTAATTGCGTTATCAAATGACTCGTCCGTAAGAATGTCGCTGGGCTTTAAATCTTCCCAAACCATATCAACGATACGTCGTCCCACATTCGTCGCCATTTGTGAGTGACGTGAATCCACGGCGGGAATCGAGGAAGCTCCTGGAAGCGTAAATCCCAAAGCATCTACCGCACTCATCATGGTCGCCGCGGTTCCCATGGTCATACAGGTGCCAGCCGAACGAGCGATACCTGATTCGATGCCGCGCCATTCACACTCATTGATCTTACCAGCACGTAAGTCAGCCCAGTATTTCCAGATATCGGTGCCGCTCCCTAGGATTTTTCCACAGTAGTCGCCGCGCAGCATGGCTCCGGCGGGTAAATAGATGGCCGGCAAATTCATACTCGCCGCACCCATAAGAAGGGCTGGCGTCGTTTTATCGCACCCCCCCATCAGCACCACGCCGTCTGCAGGATGAGCACGAACCTGCTCTTCCGCTTCCATGGCCAACAAATTCCGATACATCATGGTGGTCGGCTTCATGAAATTTTCGGACAAAGAAATAGCCGGAAGCTCGACAGGGAATCCACCTGCTTGCCAGATGCCTCGCTTGATCTCCTCCGCCCGATTCTTGAAATGGGTATGACAAGGATTGAGGTCGTTCCAGGTATTGAGGATAGCGATTACCGGTTTCCCGGCATAATCCTCTCGGCTATAGCCCATCTGAGCTGAGCGTGACCGGTGCCCGAATGAGCGTAGATCATTGACCCCATACCAGCGATGGCTGCGTAGTTCTTCGGGGCTTTTTCGTGGTTTGGGAGAGTCGTCTGAATTTTTCACTTTATGGTAACGTTCATTCCAACCCCTTTTCAATCTGGCTGGAAGCCGGAAATTGATATATTTTGTGACGTGTCCGACAATCTTCCCTTCAGTTTTTCTGGAAAAATCCTAGAGAATTCACAGAGTAGGACTGTTTCTACCCAATTAGGTGACACAAAAATGACCGTCCCCACCCCAACTAAGAACTATTTTCCTACCGCTAAGACCTTGGCGGCCCTGATATTTTGCACTCTCATACCAAGCCTTTATTCACAGGTAGGTAAGGAAGTTAAATACTGGGCTTATGACCCGCCGGCCAACGTTTCCGTACCAAACGTTTCCAATAAGGCCTGGTCGGAAAATCCGATCGACGCGTTTATTCGCTCCAACTTGCAAAAGCAAAAGCTCGAGCCGAATCCCCCAGCAGACAAGCTGATCCTACTTCGTCGAGCTTACTATGACCTGACCGGTCTTCCACCAACCGAAGAACAAGCGGATGCCTTTTTGACAGATGATTCGCCCAGAGCCTGGGAGAACCTCATCAATCAACTGCTAGATTCTCCGCATTATGGCGAGAAATGGGGTCGCCATTGGCTCGATGTAGCTCGCTGGGCCGAGTCCTGTGGCTACGAACGAGACGCAGATAAACGCAATATGTGGAGATACCGCGATTATGTGATCAATGCGGTTAACAAAGACAAACCCTACAACGAATTCATAATTGATCAGCTTGCTGGAGACGTAAAACCAGAGGCCGATGCTGAAAGCACCATCGCTACCGGCTTCCTTCACCTGGGCATCTATGATGACGAGCCAGCCGACGAAGGTCAGTTCTTCTACGACTACTACGACGATATCATCAACACTGTCTCACGCTCCATGCTGGCGACGAGTATATCCTGCGCCCGCTGCCACGACCATAAGGTCGACCCGATTTCGCAAAAAGAGTATTACCAGTTCCTATCTCACTTCAGGGCTCTCAAAATTCCCTTTAAAATCCGAAACCAGGATATTTCAACCGTCTCGATTTTTGACTCCGAAAAAGAAACCGAACTGAGCAATCAATTGGATTCTGGTATCCGCGATATCATGTTGCCTCGACTAAAAATCTGGCAGGCGGCCAATTACCTTCACACCCGCGTTCCAGGTCAAAATGTCAAAGGAAACCTATATCCCACCAAGCTCCGATTCGGTTACGTCATGGATGATTGGAATACCGCCTATGGCGATTTGGATAGCATAGATTATTTCTACGAAGGAGCACTCCCGGACGGGACCATTCGCATCTCGCCTGACCTAACACAAATCACACCTGCCAAAACAGTTCCGTCCTCTTACGTAGTTCAAGGAAGCTTTCATCAAGAGGAAGCAGGACCGAGGACCTTCAATGTCACAATCAATGGGGGAGCTTGGATGTATCTGGGTGACGAACTCGTGTTTTCAAAAGTTGGCCTCAATACAATCACCGAAGATTTCACGATTGATCTGCCGGCTGGTGACCACGATCTGAAATTGATCTTCGGTCGCCACACAGGCCTTCAACTCACACTCGACTTGGTCACAGACGGGAAACCTGCAAACTGGGTTACCGTCAGCAAATGGGGACGTTTAAAGGGAGTAGCGAACACTGTTATAAGAGAATCAGCTGACAAAGGCGGGGAATGGGGAGCTATATTAAAAGAAAATATTAAGTCGGAAAAAGAAGCCACCGATGCTTTCCAACCCTTACAGAAATCTATGGAAGGCTCGCTGGTAACGGCCGCGTTCAACGAGGGTAGCCCCAAGCCCACCCATGTGCTCTACCGAGGCAACCCGCATGCTCCGGGTGAAGAAGTCCAACCTGGACTCCCGAACGTATTGGGAAATCAATTACCAGACACGGTGAGCTCAACAGAGGACCGCCGTCTACAACTGGCTCATTGGATTGCCAGTGAGACTAATCCACTCACTACTCGTGTAGCCGTGAACCGCATCTGGCAACATCACTTTGGCCGCGGCCTCGTACGAAGCTCAGATGAATTCGGAGGACTCGGAAGTAAGCCCACTCATCCTGAGTTGCTCGATTGGTTGGCAAATGAATTTGTGCGCAACGGTTGGACGATGAAACCACTTCACCGTCTGATCATGACTTCAAAGGCTTATCAGATGTCCTCGGCTCCCAATGATGAGGCTCTGACAAAAGATCCGCTTAATGATCACTTCTGGCGATTTGATATGCGACGACTAACCGCAGAAGAAATTCGCGATTCAGTACTCATGGTGGCCGATCACTTTAACCCACAAGTAGGCGGTCCCAGCGTTTTCCCAACCTTACCCAAAGAAGTGCTGGCAACAGCTTCAAAAGCGGAACAACGGTGGGAGCTTGAAGCCGGTCCGGAGCATCAGAACCGTAGAAGCATCTATACTTTTACTCGTCGATCTTTATTGGATCCAATGATGTCTACCTTTGATTCCGCAGACACGGACACCTCCTGTCCCGTCCGCTTTAATACTACTGTTCCATCTCAGGCACTCACCATGATGAATAGCCAGTTTATGGCGGATCATGCAGATCAATTGGCACAGAGTTTGGAACCACTGGCCGAAGATGGCTTGGAGCCATTGATCAATGAAGGGTTTACTCGCGTCCTGGGCCGACTACCCGATGCGGAAGAACGCACGACCTCCATCGAGCTGATCAAATCGATGCAAACCGAACACGGGCACGATCTTCCAACCGCTATTAATCGCTTCGCCCTCATGATACTGAACCTCAACGAATTTGTATTCCTCGACTGATGAAGAACGAACCGAAAAACTTCTGTCGGCGTATGGCTCGCCGAGAATTCCTTTCAACCGTAGGCGGAGGATTCAGTTCACTCGCACTAACCGGAATGCTGGGCCAGGAAGGATTCTTAAATAGCTTGAATGGTGCCACCGTCACGAATCCACATCAAGGCCCTCTTGCAACTAAGCCGCCCCACTACGCTCCCAAAGCCAAACGAGTCATCTTTCTTTTCATGTATGGTGGCCCCAGCCATATCGATACTTTTGACTACAAGCCCGAGCTTTTTAAATATGATGGAAAGACCATTGAGGTAAAAACATTTGGCCGGGGTGGAAAGAAAAACGAAGGACGCGTTGTTGGGCCCAAGTGGAATTTCAAACAACACGGCCAATCCGGAGCCTGGGTATCTGATCTTTTCCCTCACGTAGCTACCTGCGTAGACGATATCGCATTTATCAAATCCATGCAGGCAGATTCACCCATCCATGGTTCGGCCATGTTGATGATGAATTCTGGATCCATCCTAAGTGGTAGCCCCTCACTCGGATCCTGGATCAATTATGGGCTCGGTACCGTTAATCAGGATTTACCTGGTTACGTCGTCATGCTCGATCATACCGGAGGTCCCATCAGTGGCGCCAAGAACTGGTCCAGTGGTTACATGCCAGCCAGTTATCAGGGAACCACCTTCAAGTCAGAAGGCAGCCCCATGCTGGACCTTAAGAGTGTTCAAGGCATGACAATGACTGAGCAGCAGCGCATCATTCAAAGCCTGAACCATCTTAACGAGGGGCACATGGAAAGTCGCTACGACAACACCAATCTGGCGGCCCGCATCGCAAGTTATGAGCTGGCTTACAAAATGCAAAGTACCGCTCCCGAGGCGGTTGAGCTAGCGCAGGAGTCAGAGGAAACCAAACGACTCTACGGCATAGACGAAGAACGTACCCAAGAGTTCGGTACTAAATGCCTGCTAGCCCGTCGCCTGGTGGAACGAGATGTTCGCTTTATTCAAATTTATTCAGGTGGAGCTCATACAGACTCCAATTGGGATGCTCATGGCGATCTTGAGTTTAATCATAACAAGCATGCAGGTGCGACTGATAAGCCTATCGCTGGCTTACTTAAAGATCTCAAACGCAGAGGTCTACTCGAAGAAACCCTGGTAGTCTGGGGCGGAGAGTTCGGACGCCAACCCACGGCAGAATATGCCAAGGGCACAGGGCGTGATCACAATTCATTCGGATTCACTATGTGGATGGCCGGTGGAGGCATCAAAGGAGGCATGTCCTTCGGATCAACCGATGAACTCGGAAACAACGCCGTTGATAACCCCATGCATGTAAGACGCCTACACGCCACCATCCTTCATTTGATGGGACTGGATCCCAATCACCTTAGTTTCCTCCATGGAGGATTGGATAAACGGTTGGTCGGAGTTGAAGGTGCGGATTACGTACCGGAGTTAATTGCGTAAAGCTAATAACAATGAATTGGAGACCTCGGCGAGGACGCCTTACCCTTAATGGGAACGATATTATCTACGATGGGTAGGGCTATAGCCTCCGGCTATGCCGATGCGTAGTGTTGCGGCATTGCGGGGACGCAATTGCCCTACCAAATTTGCATGCTACATAGAGTCACACCCTACTCAATCAACACTCCGTCACTTCCATTATTCTCAATAGAATAGAGAAACTCCGCCCCTCGTATAATAATGGAATCGGGTGTAAAGGCTGGTGTGGCCCATATTTGATCATCCAGATCATTCAACCTTACTTCTTTGAGCATGGGCCCTGATTCCAACACATGGGTAATGCC
>CALJGU010000139.1 GCA_938075565.1 uncultured Opitutales bacterium
GATTACAAATAAGCTGATCATTATCAGCGTATCAGAATAACTAACTTAAGATGTTCGAGCCACCCCGGTAAGGATTTAAATTACTCTCAAACGGATAAAGGCTGTAGAGCAGATTTCATGCCAAAATTTTTGGCTGATCGAAAAGAATCAAAACAGTGGTTAAATATTTGAAAGTAAACTATTGATCCCAGTTCGATTCTGGGCGGGGGCACCATACTACGAATGGAGCGGAGCGGATAACTTATGCTTCCCACCATATCGGGAAAGGTCCCCGCTGCTCGAACAATAGAACTTATTCTTCCGGAGCTAGTTCGAGTTGCTTCTCTTTCAAGGCTTTGGTGACGCGTTCGAAGTCGGTCATGCATTCCTTGATGGAGTCCAAGTGCTCTTTGAGTTTGTCAGGCTCCAGATTGGGCAGTTGGGCGAGTTCGCAATGACCGCGAATCAGGAATACGATCTGGTTGAGGTCGTGAATGAGTTTGCGAAAGAAATCGGGATGTGGTTCGTCGTTGTTCACGTTACTTTAAGGCCTTCGGAAAATGCGTTTCAGGTAATCTCTAAGGTAAAAGCTAAATACCGCATGTCGATACCATCCCTCCTTTCTGATTTTGGAGATCCAGTTTAAACAGTCATCCTCCAGGTTCGATATCACTTTTTTTGCATCTACTCCCACGGTTTCTTCTTTGGGGAGAAGTTGGTGAGTATGACCCGTTGAGTCGCCTGAAATGGTGTAAGTAATAGCTTCACCACTTGGATCTTTGGCAAAGATACACCATTCCCATGACCGCGACTCTTTTCGAGTTAGGTGCCACTTTCGGGAATTTTTGTGCATAAATAGTGGGCTCCCTTCCGGATCGTGTTGGATCATAGTGTTGGACTGATACTTCCCATTCACCAGAATTCCAACACTGCCAGGATAGAAAGGGATCATATGAAACGGGGTTTGAGTCGCATACCAGGCGAGCTGAAAAGTATCCTTATCACCACCAGCACCCCAAAGGTAGGGATGGATCTCCTGATAGCGTTCATTGAATTCTAATGTCTTTTTCAGAGCCTCCCCGCATATCAGCCTATTGATGAGCAGTTGCCCGGATTCTTGTTGGCGCGTTCTGAGTGGGCTGTCCAGCTTAGCGAGCTTGGACCACGCCTCATTGGGAGGCGCCCATTCAAAGTCAGGCCAGAATATAGCGCCGGATTTCTGATACTCGGGTGAATTAAATAAATAGGAGGGATTCCGAATAGCCGTGTTGTCCGCGTCTAACACTAGAATCTCGTCAAAATCAGAGTGTATCAATGCATAGGCTTTGCTTGCATAGGGCGTTGGTAGTTCAGGGAGCTCCCGGCATCGTGCGTTCAAGCTTTCCAGAACACTTTGTGCACTTCCGGGGAGGCGCTCGTTTCGAAAATGCCAAAGTTCGATGGGCAAGTCACAGCCGTGTCCTCGCAGAACACGGATATTGACGAGGGCACAAAGCAAGTAACGGCCTCCTCCGGAGATGATAATACCTTTTGCCATAGATGGAAACAGGACCGGCAATTTGAATGGTCTGATTGAGGATAGGTGGCTGGTGGAGTCGCTGTCCAGAAGGAGTTTCTTTTGGCCCGTAAAATATTCCAGGCGGGGACTCAGCGTCTTCTACAGTTTCAAACTAATTCATCAGCTGCTTCAATTCATCCAAGGACAAACTTGAGCTGGCAGCTTCACTTTCTTCGAATAGCCCTTTGAGTAGGTCTGCTTTACTGCGCTGTAATTCGAGGACCTTTTCTTCAACGCTCCCCGAGATGATGAGCTTGATGCTCGTTACTACTTTCGTTTGACCAATGCGGTGAGCACGGTCGGTCGCTTGAGCCTCCACGGCAGGATTCCACCAGGGGTCAAAATGAACCACGGTATCGGCGCCGGTTAAGTTGAGCCCTGTCCCGCCAGCCTTTAAAGAAATCAGAAAAACGGGAATGTCTTCGTTGTCGTTGAATCTATCTGCTTCTCCGAGACGATCTTTGGTAGAGCCATCAATGTAGCAGAATGGGATCTCTTGTTGTTTGAGTTCATGTTTTAACAAAGTGAGAACAGAAACAAACTGAGAGAAAACAAGAATGCGATGACCTCCATCGGTGGCTTCGTCGAGCACTTCTCGGAAGGCTAGCCATTTGGCTGAGTGGTCGGCTTTCAGCTGATCCTTGAGAAGCCGTGGATCGGCACAGACTTGCCGTAACCGCAGGAGCTGAGTAAAGGCAGCCATTTTCAAGCGACCTTCTTTTGCTCCAGCCATTTCCAATTGGAAAATCTCTTCCTCACTCTTTTGGCGGACTGATTCGTAGAGCGATTTTTGCTCTTCGGAGGGTTCGCAATACAAGACTTGCTCGATTTTTTCTGGGAGCTCAGGTGCGACTTGCTTTTTACTGCGGCGCAAGATGTAGGGAGCGGCTTGAGCCCGCATGCGCTGCTGATGCCAGGCTCGGTCGTCTGGGGAGATACCTGTTGAAATCTTAGTTAAGTAACTAGGCAGGAGAAACTCGAAAAGCGATTGCAGGTCTTGAATCGAGTTCTCAATCGGTGTGCCTGTTAGTAGGAATCGACCACGAGCTTTGAGGGCTCTTAGTGAACGCGCATTTTGCGTCTTCCGGTTTTTAATGTGCTGAGCTTCATCACCGATGACCGCGAGAAATTCGTGATTGGCGATCCACTTTATATCCCTCGTCAGCGTCGTGTAAGAGGTGAAGATTATATCGTTCTCCAACCAGGATTCGATCGATTGCACGCGCTTGGGCCCATGATGAATCAGCGTTCTGAGCTCAGGAGTAAATTTCTGAGCCTCTCGTTGCCAATTGGTTAGCAAACCTGCTGGGCAGACGACCATTACCTGGCCGGGGATGTTTTTCAGCAAAGAGGTAATCATTCCCAACGCTTGGAGCGTTTTACCCAAACCCATCTCATCGGCCAGGATCCCAGCCAGCTTATGATTGAACAAATGATAAAGCCATGCAGTCCCGATCTTCTGGTAGAGGCGCATGGTTTCGTCGAGAGCTTCTCCAACAGGAGCTTCCTTGAGAGCGGATAGGGTGGAAAGTGCCTGGCTTCGCTCCTTCCAAGTTGCCGGTGTTTCGAAGTTATGAACGACTTCATCGATCAGGCCTTCCGCATCCGATAGCTCCCAGGCTCTCAAACGCAGTTTTGATCGCGCTGTCAGCGGGCGATTCGGGTTGTTATCCAGTTTTTGTTGGAGCTCGGAAAATGCGTCTACGGTTTTCTTCGGGGCCAGATAAAGTTTGTCTCCAGATTCCCAATACATGCGTCCTCGCGTAAGCTCCGTTTGTATAGATGCATTGTCAGAACTCTCCCCCAGATCCAATGAAACTTCGAACTCGTCTCCGACTTCCTTCACCTCGGTATTCACTTTGACCAACTCAAGATGCTTAAATTGCTTTTCGAAATTGGCGGTGAATTGAGCGCGGTGGGTATCCTTCAGTGTTTCGTAAAACTCGGATAGAAAATTCAACGTCTTGTGGCGATCTCTCAACCACCACCTTCGGTTGGAGGGTTCGAGTTTAAATCCGTGTTCTTTTACGAGCGCCAACAACGGATCATAATCGATGGCGCCTCTATCTGGCAATTGAATGGCCAAGTAGTTGGGTGAGCCTTCGACAATGGTGGGGGAGGAGGATCTTACCGGTTCGATTCTCGCCCGGGGAGGTCGTGGTTGAGGAGCCGGAGACGACTGAACTGTGGGAGCTGTTTCTTCCACTTCCTTTTCAAGATGCATGTGTATCCCGGGCAGTATATCACCCTGCCAATCGATGGTAGTGTCTGACTTATTCACCCAGGCAATGACGGGTTCACCCTTGAGTGCTTTGAGAACCTTCGAAAGCTGATCACGGGTGAGCTGCAGCAATCCATGAAGTTTGCCTTCGCACCAGGATTCAAGAATGGCGCCTACTGTGAGATGGGGGAGAGTGAGCTGGTAGGCACGGCCTCGATTGACGTTTTCTGGCGGATAGTTTGTGCCGTCAGCCTCTTCCACTTCAATCTTTACCATAATTTTGTCCATGGGAGCTGTTCGCTCAAGATTAGGAGGCAGAAGTATTTTAAAGCGTAGCGGAATTCCCTTATCGTCTGAGAGCACGAGTGACTTTAATAAGGCCTCCGGCTTTTGTGGCTCCTCAAGCTCAGGCTCCTGTTCTGGTGGAGGTTCTTTCTTGGGCGCCATTTCCTCTAAACAGAGTGCGATCGCATGAGCGCAGACTTGCCCTGATTGGCCTTGGAAACAATTGCACTTACTTTCTGCAAAAACGGTGGAGCGTAAATTTAAGCGCGGGTAATAAACCTTTTCGCCTACTTTAACTTCACCGCGAAGGAGCTTCTCTTCCCACACTGTGTCGACGACTTGGCCAGCTTTCTGTAGTCCTTTGGCTTCTTTGAGTACAGACCATCCTCCGAGGTCGACTAAAAGATCTTTGCTGAGCTCCACTGGCATAAGTCGGCCAAGCAAGTTGATCGCCGAGTGGGTCGCAACAAAATAGTGGGTGCCCGGGTGCTAATGGCCCTCAGGCTAGCTATTCTTCCAGCAATGTTGGCCAGTTTTTGTTACCTTTCATTATCAACGTTTCAGCATCTTTCTCCCATTTTGCCTGAATGGATTTGTTGTAATTCAAATACAACTTACCTTCCACCACCTTCCAGGCCTCGGGATCGATGTTGGCCGTGTAGCCTTGTGAAACAGCCCAAGCGCAGTAGCCACCAAATTGTGGGGCATAAGCATCAGGATCGGCTTTAAATTGATCCAGGTTCTGCTTACTGGAGAACCGCCACTTGGCACCTCGGTATTCATACTCGAATGCCTTCTGCCCTTTGGTGGCCTTGGCGTCTGTGTAATAGCTCACCGGGTCATAGCCTTTGATGGCTAGGCTACTCAGCTTGGATTTATTGATTGGTGAAAGAGCGGAGGCTAGCGGTGCCAGAAGAAGCAATGTGGTGAATGCGATAAGTGTTTTCATGAAATTTGCTGAGTGTCCCTGTTTAGACGAGTGGTAGATGTTCTTATTCGATCTCTCACAGTCAGAACCTCATTTGGCTCCAATGGTTTTGTAATACCAGTACCCAACCGTAAGCAAGATGAGTGCTTAAGAAATATTTTTTAATGGGATAGATGGGAGCCACCTGGGCAACCATGACAGAAAGCCGCTTCCGGTGGTGCAGCAAGCTGGCCGACTCCTGCATTATCCTTTTCCCAGAAGAATGGTTGCCGCTCCTGTTCCGCGTTCCCGATCTCATTCATCGTAGCTGCTTCAAATACGCGTCCATTGGCCACGACGTATTCAATGTTCTCTGAGTGGCGGATGTTTTCCCGTGGATCACTCCCTGATTCTATGACGATGAGATCGGCAAGTTTTCCTGCTTCAATGGATCCAAGGTCGCCGTCTAAGCCCAGATAGCGCGCTCCATGCAACGTTCCGCATTCGAGGGCCTCAGAAGGTGTCATGCCACCCTGGACCAGGCTCCAGATCTCCCAATGAGTATCGATACCATTGAGCTGGCCGTGCCCACCAGCTTGAACCAGGCCGCCTTGATCGTAGCTCTGTTTGGCAATCTGGGCGACAATCTTGTGGTTAAAGTCTTCCTCTGGAGCCATCAGTCGACGTCGGGCTCGTGGTTCCAGGCGTTGAGGAGGGATAAATGATTTCAGGCGTTCATGTTTCCAGAGCTCATCGATTTGATACCAATAGTTTTCTCCAGTCAGACCGCCGTAAGCGACGGAAAGGGTGGGGGTATAACCGACACCCGTGTCACGCCAGAGGTCGAGGACATCATCGTATATAGATCGAACGGAAAGGGTATGCTCTATTCCCGTATGCCCATCGACGATCATATTCATGTTATCCATGAAGGTCGCTCCACCCTCGGGAACCACCATCATATCGATCTCACGTGCAGCAGCTAGGATTTGCTGACGTTGGTCTCGTCGAGGTTGGTTGTAACTTTTTACCGAGAAAGCTCCGACAGCCTTCATGCGTTTGAGGTGGAACTGTGCATCCTCCAGACTATTCACTTCCGCCTTATAGGCCCCTGTCGCACCATACAGAATCGTACCCGTTGAGAAAATACGGGGAGCCACGATGTTTCCAGCTTTGCTAAGCTCACTCGCTGCAAAGATACTCAGGGTATCGTTAGAAGGGTCATGGATGGATGTCACCCCGAAGGCCAGGCGAGCGTAATCAACCCAGTTCTGTTGTGGATTGATTTGTTGAGTGGCCATCGCTCCGTGCGCATGAGTGTCGATGAGTCCTGGTAATACGATCTGCCCTGAGATATCGATCGTCTTAGTTCCTCGAGGAATGCGAACATCCTTGGTTGTCCCCACAGATTGGATACGATTATTCTCAATGAGAACGACGCCGTTCTCGATGGTTCCCGCTTCGCCCATGGTAACTACCGTTCCACCGACCAGAGCAATACTACCCTTGGGATGGCTATAGCCCATCTTAAACCCGATGTTCTTTTCGTCTACGGGTTCTTCTGGCTGTTCCTCTGGCGAGTCTTCCAAGAAAGTAAATGAATGGGCGAGACTACGTGAATATAGGGTAGGCCCGAGCGACCAATGGAGGGTGCTCGAGTCGCCCGAGAAATGGATGTTGATCCCGGCTTCTTCGCTGATTTTTGCTACAGGCAGTGCTTTTGCCTTGGGTCCCACTTTGATGGGTTTGCTCGATTTGAGGAAAGGAGCCAGGTAGACATTGTAGCGTTCGATAAAGGCCACCCAGCGACCGTCAGGTGAGAGCTGGTAATCGGTCGCCCAAGCACTGGTGTAGTGGTTCTGTTCCTCTTTCCCGTTCAGGTTTACGGAGAAGAGACCCAGGTTGTCGGCGTCTTTCTCACGTTTGCCTTTAAGAAAGTAGAGGCGATCATTTTCATCTGAGAATTGTGGATTGGATCCACCTTTTAAAATGCGTTTAGGCTCACCCGCATGCACAGGCACCCGATAGATACCTGTCTCTCTCGACCATAGGCCTGACCTCAAGTATCCTCCACCCGTTTTTACGTAAACGATCGTATTTCCATCGGGTGAAAAGATGGGTTGGGTAAAGTGCCCTGGTTGCTTGGTTAGCTTTCGAGTATTGGCCTGACCTGGTTCAGAAGATGCAACGCGAATGCTTCCCAACTTTTCGTCGTTCCATGTACTATAAGCCAGCGATTTCCCATCTCTGGAGTAAGCAGGATAAAACTCAAAGTGATCAGTTTGGGTGGTGAGGCGCTTAGGTTCGCCGTCAGGTAGGTTGCGCACATAGATGTACCCCAGAGCTTGAAAGGCTACCTGGTTGCCTAGAGGCGAAACCGTGACCCAGCGTAACATACGCACATCAAATTCCTCTGGAGCGACTTTGATGGGTACCCGCAGTGCTTTTGTCACGGTTCGACCGTCTTTAATATGAAATGGTAAGATGGAAGCCGAACCATCCTGGACGCTTATCTTCCGAATCTTTCCATGTGCCCAAAGGACCAGATGCTTTTGATCGGGGGTCCAAGCAAAGGTGGGATAAACACCGTGGATGGCCCAAGTCTCCTGCATGTCGCGTTCGAGCTCTGTGTAGAGAACGCGAACCGCACCAGATTCGGTATCAAACAGGTGGAGGGCCGACTTACCGTCTAGTCGCCGAACAAAAGCAATGGTCTTTCCGTCTGGTGAAGGGGTGGGGCGGCAGGAACCTCCGGGGCCTGAGATATAGGTCTCGGTTTCGCCCTTCGCAATCTCCAGACGTTTCACAACATAGATCTGTTTGTTGGAGTCTTTGTCATACTCAAAGGTGTCGCCACCACTGGCATCCTGTGAATAGTAGAGATACTTCCCATCAGGGGAAAAAATGGGCTCGTTAACATCCTGCTGCTCGTTTGGCTTTTCCGTGAGTTGGACTCCGCCTTGGCCTGCACCGGACACTCCGCTGCGGTGATAGAGCCACATCTCGCCGGATCCCAGAGAGCGGCGACTGGTGAAGTGCTTTCGGGCGACGATGTATTCTCCATCTGGCGACCAAGCAGGAGAGAATATGAGGCGAAACGTTTCATCGGTGATTTGCTTCGGATCGCTTCCATCGCGGGCAATAGTCCAGATGTTGTAGCCGGCATGTTTGCTTTTCCCGGTGCGGTCGCTGGTAAAAGCGATACGTGTTCCATCCGGACTGAATCGGGGTTGCATGTCCCAGGATATACCTTCGGATATGCGAGTAGGGCTTCGATCTCCGGATCCGTTCAAAGGCATGAGGTAAAGGTCCCCCAGGAAGTCGAAGACGATCTCTTCTCCATCAGGGCTTACATCCAAGCTGATCCAAGTACCTTCATCGGCGTCGATTGGCTGGCTGTAGGTTTCCCAGGGAGGATTCTCAATATCCCAGCTAGGTTTCTTTTCCTCTTCGCTGGCTTCGGCGCCTGTGTTGTCTGATTCAGTGTTCTCTGCTGAAAACAGCCAGGAGGTGCTGAAGATAGATAGTAGAAGAATGCTTTTTAATAGATGGGTAGTCATTTTATGTGAGTTCTAGTATTCAGCTCGATCGTCGCCAAATCGGAAGCTTAAATAAATCTGAGGATATTCATTTTATAAGGGATTTGAGTGTAGGAGAGGAGCTTGCTC
>CALJGU010000140.1 GCA_938075565.1 uncultured Opitutales bacterium
TTCATTATCATTTTGTCACCCCTCACGATTATCGATACGGCACTGTTTGTGAAAAAAATAGGTAGGTGTTGTCATTTTTACTGTCACCACCGTTTGGCATGCCTATATTTAAATTGACTGAGTTGATGCTCAGCAACAATCGTTTCATTTCTATGACTAAGAAAATTTTGGTGATGCTCTCCGAGTGGGGCTACTGGGGTGAGGAACTGATTGGTCCTCTTGATGTGCTTACCAAGGCCGGTTATACCCTCGATTTCATGACTGCATTCGGCAGAAAGCCGCCTGCTCTTCCGCCCAGCATGGAAGAGGGCTATTTAGATCCGCCGCTTAACAAGGTAGTTACCGATGCTCATTTCGCGAAGCGAACCACAGAAGTTCATGAATCAAGCCTTTTAAGTAACCCAATCAACCTTTCAGAGAAACTTTCTCTGATGCCTTATTTCAATGGGCAGAACTTTGGTTTAGATCTTGCAGCTTTTCATGACAGAAGAGAAGAATTTTGGAAGGAGTTTGTAGACCCGTACGATGCCTTGCTTCTTCCAGGTGGAAGTGGCCCAATGGTTGATATGGTTAATAATGAAAGGCTACATAATCTTATTCTTGGTTACGTAAATCGTAACAAGCTTATAGCAGCTGAATGCTATTGTGTTACCTGTTTGGCATTCGCTCGTGAGTGGTCAGATCGAAAGAGTATTATTTGGGGCAAAAACGTAACCGGACACGCCCGTGAATATGATTACAAAGAAGGTACTGGTTTTGCGCAAATGTATGGATATGATGGAGAACCTATGAATACTAGTGCCAATTTCGGCCCTCCTTTTTATCCTCTTGAGTATATTCTCAGAGATGCTACTGGCCCTACTGGCAAATATCATGGAGGTGTAGGTAAAAACATTTCTACAATCCTTGACTATCCTTTCTTGACTGGAAGATCAACGCAAGACTCTGCATTGGTCGGTGAGCTTATTGTCAAAGTCCTTGAGGAAGGATTAACTCGTTACGGTTGGTAATTTAAAACAAAAAAATGGTGTCACTATGACACCATTTTTTCAACCATCACTACATCACTTAAAATTATGAGAGGTCATGAGGCAATTCTGCGGCAGTTCCTTGCCAACGATCTAGACCATATGTTTGGTAATCCTGGGACTGTTGAACAGGGATTTCTGGATGCCTTGGCTGACGTTCCAGATATGAAATACATTCTCACACTCCAAGAATCAATTGCTGTGCTGTGTGCAGATGGTTACGCCAGAGCACGATTGAAACCAGCGTTGGTACAAATTCACAGTTCACCAGGTCTTGGCAATGCGATTGGTAATCTTTATCAAGCAATGAGAGGGCAGGCTCCACTGGTCGTTATCGGTGGGGATGCGGGAATTAAGTATCAGGCCATGGATGCACAAATGGCCGCTGATCTCGTCGCAATGGCAGAGCCTGTTACCAAATGGTCTGCCATGGTTCAGCACCCTTCCAGCCTGCTGCGGATGGTAAGACGAGCTATCAAGATCGCAGCCACTCCTCCCTGTGGCCCTGTATACCTATGTTTACCTGAAGATATTCTGGACGCGGAAATCACTGAAGAGATTTTCCCAGCCCATGTGCCCAGCTTGGCAACGAAGCCTAGGGATAATGATTTAAGGGAATTAGCTTCAGCGATTGAGCTTGCCAGTAATCCAATCATCCTTGTTGGAGATGGGGTGGCTTGGACCGGCGGAGTCGACCGTGTGGTCGAGCTGGCGGAAACCATGGGAGCAAAGGTCTATTCCGCAGACGGAGGTGAGATCAACTTTCCCGATGATCACCTGCTCAACTACGGCAGTACAGGTCACATGTTCGGGGATGCGAGCCTGCCGATCACTAGAGGTTGTGATCTCTGCATCACCCTTGGAGCCTACTTACTACCAGAAGTGTTTCCCCATCTGGGAGACATCTTTGATCCGAAGGCAACCGTCATTCATGTTGATACCGATGTCAACAATATCGCTAAGAACCATAGGGTTGACATTTCTTATGTCGCCCAACCGCATACCGTAATCGAGGGTTTGATGCCCCTTGTCAAGCAGCTTCCGCAGAACTGGCACAACGCTGCACAGTTAAGAAGAAAACAACTGGAAAGCGAATCACCTGTTATCAATAATGATGTCGACGTCAATTACGAAGTTGTTCCAAAATTCTCTAGCGAGGAGTATGACGGCAAGAAATTATCAATGAAGTCGGGATATTTCATGAAGACCCTTTCCGAAATGCTTCCCGATAACAAAATCATATTTGATGAAGCATTGACTAATTCCCCTCCAATCAACAAATACCTACCAGGCCGTGTACCAGGTGATCGAATGTTGACACGGGGTGGTTCCTTGGGTACTGGTTTTCCCGGTGCTATTGGTGCGAAGATCGCTCATCCTGATCGATGTGTTGTTGGTTTTTCTGGAGATGGAGGAAGCATGTACACAATCCAGTGCTTATGGACAGCAGCACGGCACGACGTCGCAGCCAAATTTGTGGTCTGCCAAAATAGGTCTTACAAACTGTTGCAGGCAAACATTAGTAAGTTCTGGGAGATGAGAGGGATTGAAGGGCGGGAGTTCCCGATCCCTTTTGATCTTTCAAAACCTGAAATCTGCTTCAACGAAATTGCCCACAGCTTCGGCGTTGCAGGTGAAAGAGTTGTTCGGCCTGATCAGGTAAAAGATGCGATTGCAAGGATGCTGGCTCATGACGGGC
This sequence comes from uncultured Opitutales bacterium, assembly GCA_938075565.1. Classification (GTDB taxonomy): domain Bacteria; phylum Verrucomicrobiota; class Verrucomicrobiia; order Opitutales; family UBA2995; genus UBA2995. Next base: position 2,728 of record CALJGU010000140.1, read on the forward strand.
CTTATTTGATAAATCTTGTGCTCGATGGTGCAATTCGACCAGATCACATTGGTGTTCACTGCGGACAATAATTATGATATTTTTAAAACTATTCTGCAGGTACTTCCCATCTGGGTAGACCTATTTAAACAAAATTTCTACGTTTTCTCTTTTACCTTTTTTCTAAATGTTTACTCATCCTGAGATCTGGTCTTTTGCATCAAATTGGTATCGTTACCTTGATGTTCATGCACCGCTTGATAGCTTTAGGCCCTTGCTAACCGATGATGTTCAGCTTGTTTTCCCAGAGGCAACAGTCACTGGCTTTGAGGGCTATTCCAGCTGGTACAACAATGTTATTAATATATTCTTTGATGAACAACATACGCTTCGGATTGCAGATATTACCAACCAAGCTGATGATTCATGCGATGTCCATGTTGTTGTTAATTGGCATGCAAGCATTTGGAATGCACCTGAAGCACGAAGTACTCGTTTGATGATGGATGCCGATCAAACTTGGGAGATCAAGCGAAATTCGAATGGTCAACCTGTTGTTTCTAAATACATTGTTAATTACATGACATACGAGCCTGGTTCTTGTAAACTTTAATCATTCACTTTCGTCCTACCTTTCACTTTTTATCATGAAAAATGTCCCTCAAACAAAACTCGGCGATCTTTATCGTGAGCACATTAATTTAATTCTCAAAAAGGATATTAATGGTCTTCTTTCTCAATACGCAGACGATGCACTATTGATTTCAAGTTTTGAAAAATCACCAAAATATTTCCGTGGAAGTAAAGAACTTGAGGTTCATTTTCAGGGTATTCTTGGTATCCAAGGCTTGGATACAGAAATCGCATTTTGGGGTGAG
>CALJGU010000141.1 GCA_938075565.1 uncultured Opitutales bacterium
CTTTGGCTCCAATATTCAAGGAGTATGGGTCTTCTCTAAATTGTGCATAACGCTCTGGGTTCCATATGGCCCATGAGCCAAACATTCCGATGAGCTGGGCTTGCTTATCCAGACCAGCATGCTCGATCAGATCCGGGGTCAGCACTACTCGACCACTTTTGTCGCAGGTGACCATCTCGGACTTCTCCATGACATACATGATGAAGTTTTGACCTTCTAAATCTGAAGGGAGGATTGACTCCATCGTCTCCTCCAATTGCGCCACCTTATTAGGAGGACACAGCCAAATGTAACCAACTGGCTGAGGGATCGCGAGGTACGCAGAATCTCCATCGTCGCCGTCGAACCGCCACTTTTTGGGGACGGTCACACGATTCTTGGAGTCAAGGGAATGAAGATATCCCCCTGCAAATTTTCTGTGCTTAGAAGAGAGCATTTACCGGTCTACTTGCGGGATGAGGTGACATTTCGCGACACTTTGCGACACAAGTCAAGAATTCAGTCCCCTTTTTAGATTTTTTTTGCCCTTTATCTGGCGTTTTCCGTGACTACCCGACGTGGAGAATAAAAACTGGCGACTGGACGAGCTTTTAGTGGAGCGGGGCCTCTGTGATTCAAGATCACGAGCGAAGGCTCTCATTCTGGCTGGAAAGGTCCGTCGAGGGACCGAAATCCTTGATAAACCGGGGAAAACCTATGCGTCTGACGCCGAGATCTCCTTGATTCAGCCTCCTCGGTTCGTAGGGCGAGGTGGCGAGAAGCTCGAAGCTTACCTGGAGGCATTCCCCACCATGACAGCTGGATTAAGATCTTTAGACGTTGGAGCTTCGACGGGCGGATTTACCGACTGCCTCCTACAAAGGGGAGTTGAAACAGCCGTTTGCATCGATGTAGGACGAGCCCAACTGCACAGTAAACTACTCCAGGACCAGCGGGTTACTAATATCGAGAAACTGAACGCGCGATATCTTACGCCAGATCAACTACCCTACCCTGATTATGATTTGGTCGTCATGGACTTGTCCTTCATATCCCTAAAGAAGGTGTTGCCTGCCATCTGGCCGGTACTAAAATCCGGCGGTAAACTCGTTTCCCTGATTAAGCCTCAATTTGAGGCAGACAAACAACTGGTCGACAAAGGACGGGGAGTAATAAGAGATGATGCTGTCCGCCAAAATATTTTAGATGATATAGTCTCGTGGTCTCTGGACGAGTTAGCGGCAGCGGAACTTGAAGGCACTATTGATTCACCCATCGCGGGAGGTGACGGAAACCGTGAATACCTCATGGGGCTCATCAAAGCCGCCCAGTAGCACACTTATATTTTGCTTCAGCGAAAAGCATCATTGCCAACAAGAGTGCTCCCTCTTCAAATATCGCCTTTATGCAGCCTCTGAATTCAATCGCTTTCTTCATCAACGAAACTAAGTCCGGTGCTCCGGAGTTGGCGGATGAACTTATCAAAATTGCAGAGCGCGACTGCAAAACACATAGAGTCACATCGAACTTCCCAATCGATCCAGACTTTCTGAAAGACGTAAGCGCTTGCTGCGTTATTGGCGGGGACGGAACCCTACTGGGAGTAGCTGAAGAATGCGCACGCCAGTCAGTACCTGTAATAGGAGTGAACCGGGGAGGATTGGGCTTTCTCACGACCTTTTCAGCCGAAGAAGCCGTGGATCTCTTTCCACGAGTACTTAAGGGGGAATACTGTGTAACTGAAAGAAGCATGCTATTAGCGCGGTCTTCTAAAGGTGAACAAGCCACTGCTTTGAACGATGCAGTAATCAAGGAACTAAAATCTGGAGCGATTCTTAACCTGAATGTCGCCAACGCCAAAGGCACTATCACAGACTACCTTTGCGATGGTATCATTTTCGCAACTCCAACAGGATCGACAGCCTATAATTTATCAGCCGGAGGACCGCTGATTGGGCCAGACGCCAAAGCGCTAGCAATGACTCCCATTTGCCCGCACACCTTGAGTAACCGGTCCATCATTTTTGATAGCAGTGAAAAGCTCACGGTTAAGGATGCCACAAACTCAAAGACGGTTCAGGTCATTCTGGACGGAGCCAACAAGCTGACTATAGAACCAGGTGAACAACTAGAGTTAGAACTTTCTCCCAAAACGCTATCAATAATACACCAAAGTGATTTCAATCACTTTGAAGTAGTACGAACAAAGCTTAAGTGGAGCGGAAGCCACAAGAACAACAGCTAGTTCTTACCATCCATTATGGATAATAGAGTATTTCGCCTAGGAAATGGTCTAAAAGAAGCATCTGTAGCCTGTAGAGCTTGAATAGATTGTAAAAAAATATTCCCGGGTTGTCGCAGAGCCCCTCACCTCTATTAAACTGGGCTCAAACTCACTATCAACCCAAACAGCTCAAACAAAGCTATCTCATTACCATGTCGGAATATTTCATTCGCTATCCTGACTCAGAAGACGCCAAAGGCCCCTATAATTTAGAGCAATTACTATCTCTCAGCGAAGCTAAGAGAGTAAAACCCGAAACTCTCTATTACGAAGAGAACAAGGAAGTCTGGGTTGCCGTTAACACCAATGAGGATTTAAATGACAGCCTCTTTCCAACGGACCAGAAACTTTCACTGAGAACCAAAGACAGTGAGGATCTGGATTTGCTCAATAAGCCAGAAGAGGAAACTCAAAAGCTCACGATTGAAGAAATTCTGGCTGCAGCTGAAGGAGAGACTGCTGAAACAAAGAACAAAACGACAAAGGCCAAATGGAAGCAGCGCACCATCGGCTACACCAGCTTGTCCCTGACTATCACTTTTGCCCTATCTGCCGCTGGGTTGATCTTCCTGAACATGGGAGACATCATGACTCTTAATCCAGCTCTGATTCTGGCTAATCCGTTTCTGATAATATCAGTTGTGGATGCATTCATAACCCTGTGCCTAGCACTATCCGTAACTACTATATATCCTATTGTTCGTTTTAGAACGGCTCTCGGCTTAGGGTTCTTAGCACTCTACTTCTTTAGTTTTGGACAACCAATCATGGCCGCGCTGGTTTCAATCAGCATGATCAGCACCTTTATCAATACGTTCACTACAAGAGCATACGTGTTTCTGATTACTGGTCCCGGAGCTGTGGGTGGAATGGCCGGATTC
>CALJGU010000142.1 GCA_938075565.1 uncultured Opitutales bacterium
AGCACCTGCCATAGCAACAACCTTCTCCTTTGCGGCTGTGACTGCTTTTAGTCGAGACTCATTCTGGTGCCGAATTCGGTCCGAAGTATCGAATGTGACAGAGCTTACTTCTACATCCTTGAGTTTTGAGAGCCCGATCCAAAGAGACCTGTAATCCTCCAAATCTTTTGATTTAAAAGTAACCGTCGTCATTGCCTTATAACCTTCCTTAACTCGATTATTATTACGATACACCCAGTTTTCAGTGATGCTGATTCGCGAGGTTTTCGTATCTTCTTCTGAAATGTCATTCTCCTTTAAAAAGGAAAGAACCGTTGAAACGTGAGAATCATGCGCTTCAGCAGTCGCAGCAACGGAGTTTTGAATCGTGGTTAATTGCAAACTCCAATGCATCTCATCGGGAACGACTTCAACAATAGCTGTGCCAGTTACTAAAACATGAGGGATTTCAGTAGAATCAGCTTTTAAGAAGCTGAAGAAAAATAGGATCGAAGTAAGTATACTGATAAATTTCATTGGACTAAACATTGAGGGTTTGAACGGACCTATCGCCAAAAGGTGATAGTTAGTATTGGCAACTGGATCTTATAGACCTATCAGGACTCCCGAAGTTTCAGCACGCGATTCATCTCTTTCAAAAGTAATGGATAAAACGGTTCTCCAGGAGCATGTCCGAAGCCTTGCAACTCCAGGAGACGTGCATCGGGATGACCCACCTCCAGCATCATGCGATACATGTAGGCGTTTTCTTCCCAGCGAGCTATCATCTCCATCGTTCGATCACCCGTAACAAAGAGTATCGGCGGAGCGTCACTTCGAATATGCGATATGGGAGCCAAGTCATCGACCAGCACCTGGTGTTTTCCAATACCCCGCTCTTCACGGACCGTGAAATGAGTAAACATCTGACCGGCCAGAGGTATGAGGCCGGCAATTTGATCTGCGTCGATATCGTGCGCTGCGAGCCAGCGTTTGTCCAAGCCAACCATGGCGGTTAAGTAACCACCAGCAGAGCTTCCGGAAACAAAAACTTTATCGGGATCGCCTCCTAGAGATTCGATATTCTTAAAGACCCACGCCACCGAAGCTGCTGTATCTTCCAGGTAGGCAGGAGCCTTGGCCTTTGGGTACATACGATAATTCACAGCAGCCACTGCAATTCCCTGATTTTTTAAGCGGTCGGCGATTTTCTTGTTACCGTTTTTTAATCCTCCGCCATGAAACCAAACCACGGTCGCGAAACCTTTTTCATTTTTGGGATAGTATAGATCGAGCTTACAACGTTCCTGAAGATAAGCGTCTGAGCTAGAATCGCTGTAGTAAGAAATATTCTCTTTGAGCGCGTAGGAGCTTTCCTTAGCAATTGAAGGTACAGCCGAGATACTAAGGGTGACCAGGCAGAGGTATAAGTTTCGGAGCATACTCAAGATGGTGAATAGATTAGAAGTTATTAAACAAAGACCTTTAAGCGACCGGGAAGTACACATTCGTTATGAGCTCGTTTTCCGGAGTCGTTTCTGGGTTGTTCGCATAGGTCTCGAAGGGGTGTATTTTTTTGCTTTGCTTTAAGACCTTTGCACGAGCGTGCATCATACCACTTGACCAGGCGTTGCCAAGATGACGATAGGGCCCCGTGTGGGTTACCTCATAGGCTTCGCAGGCAGGGAACTCACCCGCAACAAATCCTTCAGGCAAAGATTCCGGCGCCGACTCCACTGCCAATCCTGCGGTATACACCACAATATCTTTAACCGGGTCCCACTTGTGGTAGATTGAAAATATAGAATCGGGATTCACCTCCTGCCCCTCAAAGTAGGTTTTCAGTTTTCCAAAATCAGCCTCCATGGCCGGACCAATACCATCGATCGTCGTGGTCGTTTTAATTCCGACATAGGGAAAGCGATCGAATGATTCGTTTCCGTTAAACGCTAACTTGGAAGGGACTTCACCCGTTTCCATATAATCTTTGAGCATCTTCAAACCGCGCTCGTAATCCATTCCCACCAGTTTGCCCATCATTTTGGTCATGAAGAATAGAAAAAAGGGCATGGATCCTTCCATCGTCCAAGTGAGCTTGGTTCCGCTTCCCTCGGGTTCAAAGAGAAAGCTGACCGGAGAGACAGCCTTCCAGGGTTTTAAGAAAGTGAGCGTGTAGTGAATGGCTTTGTTCTGCTCCTCACTTTCTATAAGCATTTTACCAGAACCAATGATGTCACCTTCCCAAGAGTTTTGTTTGCCGTCTTCAGATACAGAACCTTGTGATTCGGGTTCAGCGATCACCCAGGGTGACCAAACAGGCCATTTACTAAAATCTCGAACAACCGAGAACGCTTTTTCCAGGGGGACATCGACGACAATTGATTTCTCTACATTGAACTTAGGCATGATACACTAGGAGGGTTGAACCAGTAGTTTCTTCCAGAAATTTAATACGACACTACTGAGTCATTTTGGGACGATCAACCTCAACTTGCACATATCCATCTGGTTTCTCCGGCTTAACTTGTTCTATAGGAACATAGCTCTCAGGATCATAGTGCGGCCAATCGTCCGTTCTAAAGGGTGATGCAGGGATACCTTCACCATTGTAGAGTAAATTACGGCGGGAAGGATTATCAGCCCAGGCGTAGCGCACGGCTTTGGGATCAGAAATTCCTTTTCCGGACACCACGATGGTTTGACCCACGATCCGGGCATTGGCCCAAACGAAAACCTGATCCTCCCCTGCGATAGCAAAGCTATCCAATGGTCCTTCCCTACTCGACCGAAGACCACTTCCAATCGAGTCAAATTTGAGAATCATTTCATTCCCTATCACTTGGTGAGAAACATAACGAGGACCGTAATCGACGATATCCTGACCATAGGTTCCTTTCAACGCGAGGTAGGCCATACGAAGACCAATGGGTTTCTTGTCCTGAGGATGCAATAAGACCGCGTCACCGGTATCGATGGCAACTGCTGTGCCCGTATTGGGAACTGTATTCGCAACCAAGCGCATGGCTTCGCGATTAACCGCCCAGGCCGCATGAGGTTCTACCGGTTCTGTTTGCTCCGGTAACCAGGCTGGGAGTTGCACAAAATAAAACGGAAAATCATCGGCCACGTTTCCGCCGGACAGCTCATGCCAGGATGAGCGATAGTAGTTAATCATCATGGGCAGCTGATTCACGTAATTAGCCGCCTGAGCAACATCCTTTGCATTCCGTTCACCCTGATACCAAATGGCACCCCGGATACCGTAGGGACGAACAGGATGAATCATCCCATTGAAAATGTTGCCTGGATATTGGTGACCCCAATTGCTCGGCGTCCGCAACTTTGGCTCTCCACGGCGTTTGCCGTCTTTCCACAATTGGGTAGCTCGTTCCAATTGTTTTTGTGCAGCTGCCAGATCGTACTTCGCTGACTCCGCATCCATTTTCTCAATATCCGCACGCGTTCTGAGGTCTCCCATTTGTATGTCACGAGGCATCCAACCTTCAATCGGTGTTCCAGCGTAAGGCTGCAACACGACACCAATTGGGATGCCCAACTCTTGATGAAGCTTCTTAGCGAAATAGTAAGTAACCGCGGAACAAGTGCCTGCTGATTCGGGATTACAGACTTTCCACTCGGCCTTCACATCTGTTTGTGGTTCGTGGCTATGAGCTCTTTCCGACCGGAAGATTCGAATGTCTGGGAAGTTAGCAGTGTCTGCTTCCTCCTGGCCGCCAATGGTCGCAGTCAATCGCCAACCCATATTCGACTGCCCTGCACAGAGCCAGACTTCGCCAATAAGGACATTGGAAAATGACAAACGGTTGTTTCCTTTAACGGTTACGTCATAAGGTCCGCCATAGGAGGGTGTTTGAAGAAATACCTTCCAGACTCCATCGCTTCCGGCAGTCGTTGTGGTTTGTTCTCCCCAGCTTCCTGAAACAGTTACCTGCTCTCCCGACTCTGCCCATCCCCAAACCGGCGCACCTGTCTGCTGTTGGAGTATCATGTTATCTCCAAAGATTTTCGGCATAGAGACATCTCCATGAACAAACGATCCAACGATAACACAGAACAAAATAGACGCACCAGTAGTTCTCAGCGAATAACTCATAACAATCTACTTCTTTGATTTAGTAACACCATGTTTTAGATAATGCTCCGCAAACCAGGCATTCACAGGACCGTCCCCTACCAACGGATGATAGGCAGCTTGGTTCTGGGGAAGCTGCTGACGGAATTCTGCGATCACATCCCGATGTGCTTCACTCGTTGCGAGATTGTGCCACTCATTGGAGTCCGTTTTATGATCATACAATTCTTCGGAACCATCATCGTATTGAATATACCGATACTGTTGGGAACGGAGAGCATGATTGCCCAATGCGTAGGTGGTTAATATGGAATGACGAAATTCTACATTTGGATTTTCCAACAGTGGGACCAGACTTTGACCAGCATTAGCGGAGCGAGCCGGCAATCCACACATTTCAAGCAGTGTGGGATAAAGATCAATCAGCCCGGTTGGTTGTGAACTCTGCTGAGCTTTATTGGAGCCTGGTGTAATAATCATCATAGGAACACGCGTCGCCTCTTCCCACAGACTATGTTTGGACACACGTCGTTTTTCACCCAGGTGGTAACCATGGTCACTGAAGAGGACGATAATGGTGTTGTCGGAATATTGAGACGATTCGAGTGCATCTAGAACCTTGCCCACTTGCGCATCCACAAAACTGGTACAAGCCAGGTAGGCCTGCGCACAACGCCGGAGTTCATCGTCGTCATTCTCTCGGAGCCAATCGTAAGGCGGATAACGAAGCATCTCGTGCAAGCGTCGACCGGTTTCCGGAACATCATTCAGATCGTGATCTCGAACTTCTGGGATTTGAACCTGATCCAGTGGATGCAGATCAAACCACTCCTGCGGCACATAAAACGGCACATGTGGCCGATGAAAACCCACCGCCATGAAGAACGGCTTGTCGTGATCCTCTTCGAGATACTTCACCGCCCAATCAGCCGACTGGTAATCAGGCATGTCCTCGTCTTGTTCCGGGAACACTCCCCAATCGGTTTGCGTGCCGGTGAATGGAAGCGAGTAATCCGGGCGATGATGAAAACGGAAATCGTTGGGCGGTTTAGGGCCTTTGGGCTTGGGCCCGGAACTTCCCCTTGGGCCAGCCACATCCACTGCATCGACAAGATTATACCCGTGCGTAATTTTCCCTACCCCCAGCGTTTTGTAACCGTGTTGCGAAAAGTATTGAGGCATTAAGTGACCATCAAAGTACTGAGAATCACTCGAGAGACCTGGCTTACTATTTGGCTGATTATATAAACCCGTCTGATGCGGATAGAGTCCAGAGAGAAACGATCCCCGCGACGGTCCACAAATAGGCGCCTGGCAATGCGCGTTGGTGAACAAGGTGCCTCGAGAAGCCAAGGAATCCATATGAGGCGTCTTGGCCTGTGGATGGCCTCCCATACTTCCAATCCAGTCGTTCAGATCATCAATGACGATGAACAGCACATTGGGTTCATCCGTTTGCCCGAAGAGAGCTGTCGAACAAAACAGACAGCTCACCAGGAGCATGATAGGGAAAGATGCTCGTACCATGAGATAGATGGATTAGTTTATGGGCAGCTTAGTTAGCCGCTGATTGCGCTTTAAGGAATTCCATCACTCGAACGTCATAGGCCTTGTAGCGCCCCATCCAATCAGCGGATAGGTCTTTGGGATTGATAGGCCAGATAGCAGCCGATTTTTCAAACACACCTTCGTCGTAAGGATAATCTTCCTGTACGTGATCCAGAGCATTGATTGCCTGCAAGCGAGCCATCACGTTCGAACTGTTTAGAAGCACCTCATTTAACACAGGACGCGGATCAGCTTCTCCTAGTCGAGCAAGGTGCTCGGCAGCTGCGATACGAATCGCGGCGATGGGACTGTGAGTTAATTCCTTAATCTGCCTGGTCGCCCGAGCTGCATTTTTCCCTAGAATCATGCAATTAACCACCGCCCAATATTGAACGACTGGATTGGACGACTTGAGCAGTGATTGAAGTTTAGGAATTGCATTCCGTCCTTCAATGAGCAGGGCATCAGCCGCGTCCATAATTTCAGCAAGCGGATATTGAACATCGTCATGCCCAATGTCATAGGGCGTCTTTCCAGACCCTCTACTCCATTCGATCAACAAGGCTTCAGGAATAAATCCGGTATCACGAATCTTCATCATATGGTCGCGATTAGCTTTCCGGAAACGCTCCAAGGTTTTGCGGTGCTTGGGGTCCTTCGCTAAATTATTTACTTCATCCGGATCATTTTGGAGATCGAATAGCTCTTCCAAAGGAGCTGGCAAAAAGAACGCGCTTTGGGCGGCAGTCGCTTCCCCAGATCTAAACAAGTCTTCTACTTCACCCGTCGCAGGATTGTCCCACAGGTAGTTCACATGCTGCCCCGTCGGGAGATAGGCGAGGTAGTTACGGATGTAGTTAAACCGTCCGTCAGTAACACCACGTTTGAAGTCAATTCGCTCGTCTGCGCGTGCACGGAATGTGTGACCAAACTCCAGAGGCCGAGTCCGTTTCTCACCCAGGAAAGGACGTCCATGCATATGATCAGGAATATCAGCGCCTGCCAGACTCAGAAGGGTTGCCGCAAAATCTACAAAGCCAACCACTTCCTTTGTTTCTGTTCCTGGTTTGTTGGGTGAAAGATGAGCCCACTTTTCTGGGAAACGGATGACCAAGGGAACATTCGTTCCGCTGTTGTAGATGAAACGCTTAGTCCGCGGCATGACTCCACCGTGGTCCGAATAATAAAATACGATAGTGTCATCGGCCAAACCAGCATCTTCGAGCTCCTGCAAGCGTTCGCCGACAAAGGTATCCATGAGCGAGATACAGTGGTAGTAAGTAGCAATACGATTGCGGGTTAATTCTGAGTCAACCAGGTAGGCGGGCACTCGCACATCCGCTGGATCCGCTCCCAAAGGATGAGTTTTCCTTGAAGGGTGCAAGTTACTTTCGTGCGTAATGGTGGTATTAAAAATGGCAAAGAATGGCTTTCCTTCCGGCCGGTTTTTCCAATGGGCTTTGTTGCTGCTCTCATCCCAACCATCGATGGCATGGTCCACATTGTAATCGGTCTTACTATTGTTGGTCGTGTAGTAGCCAGCTTCCTTCAGGTAATTGGGATAACCTTTCACAAAACAAGGAAGCGGAGCCTCACTTCGCATATGCTCGGCTCCTAATGCAGGCGGATACATGCCTGTAAGAAGCGTAGTGCGCGCTGGAGCGCAGACCGCAGCCGTAGAAAAGGCATGGCGATAAAGAACTCCGTCCTTAGCCATCGCGTCAATATTGGGAGTCTTAGCTAACTTATCTCCATACGCTCCGATATAGGGACTGTTATCCTCGCTGGTGATCCAGAGAATGTTGGGTTTATCTGCGGCCTTTAGACCAAGAGAAACTACAATAAGTGTAAGTAGTATGCGTGTAATAACTGAATTTATCATAAGAGTAGCCATCGGTTGTAAGCGGCGATCTGGGAAAGGTCACCAAAAAGATTAGGAAAACTTTTTTCGGAACTCTCGGCGATAGCTGCCTACCACGACTGGAAATACGGAGACTAAACGGCGCCCTATTCGACCGGGAACGGACCCTCTTCAAAGACTTCCTCGTGGTAGCCTTTGGATCCGACCAGACGTGATAGCTCACTGAACGGTTGTTCGCCTTGGTCGAGCTGTTTCAACAAGAAGGCAAAATCATATTTCGGCTTCCAACCCAATTGTTGGCGAGCAAGCGTGTTTACGTAAACGCGATCTAGGCCTGGCAACATCTGCCAAGCTTGTGATTTATAGATGCTCGGGAAGTTTGGGAACAAAGCCTCAATAATAGTGGGTGCATTGTGACGAAGCTCCATAAGATGTGACTGCGTAAATGGCGTTGTCGCAGATATGATAAAACGATCAAACCCAATTTCCGGAGCTTTCTCGATCGCTAGCAGATGAGCATTTACGATGTCTTCAATATCAGCCCTACGATACAGATACTCATTCACTTTCAAGTTCGTTTGATCGAAGGCATCACGAGCATCCTTACTGTCATCGTCTTCTGGGAAAAAGCGGGATGTTCTTAGCACGAGACACGGTAATCCCTGGTTTCGATGAAATAGCTGACATAGATTCTCAGCTGCCACTTTTGTAACGCCGTAAATGTTCTTCGGCCGTGGCACGACCTCTTCTGTAATCCAAGCAGCTGGCTCGCCATCCTCAGATCGATTGGCATCGCCGAACGCACTAGTAGTACTCGTAAACACAAAGGCATTCACCCCTTGAACCACACTCTCCTCAAGTAGGTTCAACGTTCCCGTTACATTGGTATCCACGAAGTCCTGACGACTATGGGTTGCAACATGAGGCTTGTGCAGGGTGGCTGCATGAAGCACGGCATCCACGCCCTGCATAGACTGCGTAACAAACTTTCTGTCTACAATCGAACCGACCAGATCCGTAAAATCGGAATCCTTGATATCGATTCCGACCACTTCGTTCTCGGACTCACGAAGCGTCCTTACCAATGCCTCACCCAAATGGCCGGCACTACCTGTAACGAGGACCTTCATTCCCTTCAGGAAACCTCCAGTACATACTTCCCAAACTGGGGAGAAACCTTCATCTGAGCAATGGCCTCATTTCCCTCTTCGAGAGGGTAAGTCGCATCGACCACTGGCTTGATCGCTTGTTTGGTCACGAAGTCCAACATGGCTTCGAAATCAGCTGGCGAGCCCATCGTCGAACCCTGCAGGCGGAGTTGCTTCCAGAAGACTTTGCGCATCTCGAGTATATCAGGAGGCCCCAGAGTAGCTCCAAAATTCACAATACGCCCTCCCATCTCAACCAAATCAATCAAGGTATCATAGGTTGGCCCGGCGGCGCTATCGACAATGATGCTGGGTGCCCCTGCAGCTTCCAAAAGTTGGGTCGGCCACTCGTCGTTGGTGTAAAGAAATCCACCATGAGCTCCCATGCTAATTGCCCGATCGATTTTATCTTGAGAGGACGAAGTCACCCAGACTTTAGCTTTTGCAGCGACGGCAAACTGCAGCAGAAAGGTTGCGACTCCCCCACCCACTCCGGTGATTAGAATCGTTTCCCCTGCTTCAAGATTACCTTGCGAAAAAAGTGCGCGATAGGCGGTGAGCCCCGCCAAGGGAAGTGCTGCTGCTTCGAGCCAATCTAAATGATCGGGCTTGGCGTGGAGTTGGGAAACACGAATTTTGATTTCCGTTGCGAAGGTCCCATCTACTGGGAGCCCCAGAATTGAAAACTCATCTCCAAATGCGGCCTGATGATCCCCCCAATCCAAGCTGGGGTTGAGAATCACTTCTTTACCCAACCAGGCTTCATCCACGCCTTCACCTACTTGAGAAACGACACCTGCACCGTCCGATCCCAGAATTACTTCGGATTCGATCCCCGGATACATACCCTGGGTAATCCAGAAATCGCGACGATTGAGAGCCGCTGATTTGAGTTTGATGACTGCCTCTCCTGAGCCCCCTTCTAAATCGGCTCGTTCCTGCAATTCCAGAGGTTGATGTGGTTCTTTGATGACAAGTGCTTTCATAAATGTAATTTCTGAATCAAGCCATACACAGTGTAACTAAGTGTATGCCAGAACTTATTATTCACATCCTTAATCCACATGCCGTTCGTAAATATAAAAATCACCAACGAGGGAGTCACTCCCGAGAAAAAGGAACAGCTCATCTCCGGAGCCACTCAACTACTGGTTGATGTCCTGGGAAAGAACCCTAAAACCACGGTGGTCATCATTGACGAAGTCGACACCGATAATTGGGGCCTGGGCGGCGAGTCCGTATCCACTCGACGAAAACGAGGAGACTGATTCAAACGCCGCTAGGCGTCTGGCTCGGCTTCTGATTCTTTGTTAAGATCCGGAACGACTATTCCCAATTTCCTGGCGCGTTCCTCCCACCTTTTACGAGCCAGGTCACGCATGTCTTCGGTTTCATCCGATTCATCGGTAATTTCTGAACCAAGCAGCGTTTCGATCAAATCTTCGCTAGTAACCAGACCCGACATACCGCCATATTCATCTACTACCAAAGCCATATGCTCTTTATGTGAAAACAAACTATTGAAGAGGTTGGAAAGCGATTCGTCCTCATGAATTAAACGAATCGGACGTTTTATATCGGAAAGCAGTGTGTCGTGTTTATCGAAAGCAACGTGCTCCAAGACTTTTTGCTTTAACACATAGCCGGTAATATGCTCCGCATCCTCAGAATGAACCGGTATGCGAGAAAACCGTGATAGAGATTCTTGCTTTACAGCATCACCACAGGTCATGGATTCAGGCTATTTACTCACGACCGTTCGGGGGGTCATGATGTCATCGACTTGAATTCTTCGAAATCGAATTAAGCTACGAATGATCTTACTCTCAAGTTCAGCAATGAACCCTCACTTTGACCCAGTTGAGCCATCGCGACCACTTCGTCACGACTGATCTGCCCCTCGTGCGGGCCTCTTGGAGATAAGAGCTTCGTAAGTTTCTCAGAGATGAGAACCAAAGGGTAAAGAGCTACGATGATGAACTTGCAAGTATAGGCAGTACATGCAGCCAGCTGCTTCCAATAAAGAGCTCCAAGCGTTTTGGGAATAATCTCTGAGAAAAACAGAATCAGCAAAGTTAGTACCGCGGAGATGACCCCAAAATAACCTTCTCAAAAAACCGATGCTGCTTGCGCGCCGACACCAGCTGCACCCACGGTGTGAGCAATCGTATTGAGAGAAAGGATACCTGCCAATGGGCGGTCGATATTCTCTTTTAAAGACGCAAGTATGAGACCTGTTTTGGTGCCCTTGCTCTCAGCATCCTTTACGAATGAAGGCGACATGGACAAAAGACTGGCCTCGAGAACCGAACACAAAAAAGAAACACCGAGAGCCAGAATGAGATAAAGGATGAGCAAAGTCATGAAATATGAAAGGATGTTCGCCTCGTTCCACTAACTGATTCAAGAGAAATCGGGCCATCTCGCGAGACATCAGCAATCTCGACAAAGGAAGTAGATTGAGTCATAGAATAAAACATACCCTATGAAACAAAATTCATTCTTTCGTTCAAACACCTGGGCCATCTGGCTGATCTTCGGCACCTCTTTCACAATTCAGGCAGAGGTATCTTTTGAGAAAACAGACGGCCAATTGACTTATTTCGCCACCGAAAACCCCGTATTGAGCTATCAAACCAATACGGTTCAGCCTCCAGAGGGCATGGATAAGATCTACGCACGCAGTGGTTTTATTCACCCGCTCTATTCACCTTCTGGCAAAGTGCTGACCGATCCCTTCCCTATCGGACACGTGCACCAGCATGCGGTCTTCTAAGCGTGGGCGCGGGCTACTTTCAAACACGAAGTAGTCGATTTCTGGAATCAGCACCAGGGTCGCGGGACAGCCAAGCACGTAAAACTCGGATCCGTGAAACCTGATTCCTTCGAAGCAGTACTCCAACAAGTGAGCAATAAGGGAGGACCTGCCATTGATGAAGCATGGAAAGTCAAAATACAAGAATGAGACAATGCATACTTCATAGACATTGAGATCGAGCAAAGCTGTGCCACTGAAAACGAAGTATACTTCCATCCCTATCATTACGGAGGCTTTGGTTTCAGAGGAAGTGCCCATTGGAGCGAAGAAGATGAAGCTCACTATGAGGGCCGAATGAAGGTGCTAACCAGAGAAGGGATCACCGGTATGGAGGAGAGTAATCATACGACTCCGGGATGGATCGCGGTATATGGGAAAATTGACGGGGAGATGGCTGGGTTTGTGGTCATGGACCATTCGTCAAACTTTCGCTACCCACAACCAGTTCGCGTGCACCCAAGCATGCCTTATTTCGTATTTACGCCGGTCTACAAAGGATCTTTCATTCTCAAACCCGGGTTTACCTATGAAGCTCAATACCGAATCGTAACCTTCGATGGCGAGCCAGATGCGGAAACAATTGAGGGATGGTATAAGAATTTCGTCGGTAATAAATGAAAGTAAGGCCATTTGGTTGCCAATCGGCTTTCCATGAAATCTACTTCCTCGTTATGGCATTGAAGCGAGCATCGAGCCCTACAAATAAGTTAGCCTTCGTTGAAGTATATGCGGAGGTTTTTGGTCGAGCGACCGCAGGCGACGATATCCAGACGACCGTCACCATTGAGGTCGCCTAGCTTCAAGTCCTCACAGGCCATTCCATCAGTGTCGATGTCGATAGATTCCCAGTCGTTGCCATCCTCATCTTTTGGTATAAATAGTTTGATGCCAAAGTTGTCGGGATTTTTTCGGTTACCGCGCCACCCGGCCACGATTTGATCCGAGCCGGCTCCAAGTAAGTCTCCACAGGCAATCGCGTGACCTTCGATCATTCCATCAAAGATAGGATTGCGAACCCCCATACGAGCAGCACTACCCGGAGGTGGAGGCGTATAACTCACCAAATGCTGACCATGCATGGGTTCCACAGTCGTAACAAACAAACCACCGCCAGGCAGTTTACCGTGACGCACTTCTCCTGCACCGAGGAAGCCGACATCCCCTTCGTCATTACCGATTATTTTCCGGCTGTTTAGTTCCCCATTACGATGGCGAAACAGAAGCACCCCTTCCGCTCCCGCAATTAGAATTGATTCATGACCATTCGCCGGAGGCCCGTCTGTCATCAAGTCCAAGTTGTGGGTTTTATGCATGGAATCGTCGATCACGGTTTGCTCCCACTCATCATGAGGATTGGGCGGCATCTTATAAGCAATTGCTTTTACGCCGTCGCCCTCTCCTCCTTTATTTCCCCGCCCATGGAGAGGAAGCACCAACAACTCATATTCGCCTGTGTTAGTCTGAAACCATCGCATCCGGTGTATGGTCGGCTCGTGCGGTAATTGGACGGGAGTCCAGCGCTGAGTCCGATCCTCTGGTGGAATTAAGTAGTGAACACTTCCGCTTTTGGCTTCATCCGAAGTCTCCCCCGGATTCCATTGAGCACCGACTGCGACTTCAGCTTTGCCGTCTCCATCAATGTCGCGGGCATCGATACAAACATGGTCACGATCGGTAAGATTCTCGACCATGATGTGCTTTTCCCAGGACGGATTCTGATACCAGGCAAACTGATTTTTATCAGCCAAGACAATATCGAGTTTGGCATCGTCATTCATGTCGGCCAAGACGACACCGTAACCAATTTCCAGCCCGTCATCGATTTCAACTGTGCTAAACTCGGGGATTTTTGCAGCGGCAACCCCTGAGGAAACCAAAGAGAATAGTAATAGGGAGATGATATTTTTCACGTATCTACCGCTATGCGTTGCCCCGCGGTGTGGCAACTGGATTTCGAAAGGACCTGCTTAGCGATTGATGGGAGCCAGGTTCCCCTTAAATAGCTGCTGGTAGGTTCGATTCGTAGTCTTTCCCACCTTCTCGATATCAAATTGGTTTTTCCTCACATAATCAGGGCCCTTATTGTAACAAGCCGCCAACAGTGGATAGGAAAAGCGTTTTTTCCGCTCTAAATAGTCTTTGCACCAACCTAGGTAAGCCGTACCGACCTCTATATTCACCTGCCAATCCCACACCATGTCGTAAGGTTGATTGGACATATCTCCCCAAGTGCCCGGGCTTACCTGCATAATCCCATTGCCACCGGTATTCCTGGCCCGTGGGCGATACGAGCTTTCAGCAAAAACAATCGCAAATACAAACTCTGGCTCTAGATCGTAAACAGCAGCTTCTTGGCGGACTTTCTTCCAGACAAGCTCGGTAGGAACTGTGTAGTTGCGATAGAAAAACCGTTCAATGGTCACCAGCAGTGCAAGAAGAAGCATGAATCCAAGAATTGAATACAGGATCCTCTCAAAACGCGTATCGGTATAGAGTGGTTTCGACACAACACCATGCAAGCAGGCTCCATCGATCAGGGCAATTGGAACTTTTATCTCAAAGGAAAAAGTTCATACGACTCAACGAGAGGCCTTTAAAGGCGACACGACAAGGATACCAAATAGTGAGTCTATTTAGAAGGTAACTTAAGGTCCATCAGTTCCTGAAAAAGCCCCGGTAAAGGCGACTCAGCCAGAAACTCATGCTGACGATTCTGCCAATCCCAGAAAATACGAATGGAGCTGGCATGAAGAAATAACCGCTGACAACCCATGGCCTTTTGAACTCGGCGATTGAATGAAAAATCTCCGTATGTGCTATCGCCTACAATCGGAAGTTGGCGTTTGGCGCTCTGAACCCGAAGCTGGTGAGTCCGTCCAGTTCTCGGATGAAGCCGAAGCAAACTGAGCTTCGGAAAGCTCTTCTTCGACTGCAATATTTTCACATGAGTCTCTGCTGGAGACCCTCGGCTGTTAGTGGCATCCATGCGCAGGTTGCTTCCTACCCGACGTTTCCTCAGAAGATCTTTCCAGTGGGTGTCGTTTTCCCGAGCCAGGCCCATGACGACCGCATGATAGCTCTTCGACACTTTTCGCTTTGAAAACTGGCCTTTCAGCTCGCGCGACAAGTTTGGGTTTATGCAGCCGAGAATCACACCCGAGGTCGCTGAGTCCAATCGATGGAGTAAATAAAATCGGTGGGATTTATCCCCTACTTTCCACATGTAACGCTCTCGGTCTTTGCTCCAAGATGCATTCAACAGGCTTTTCCATCGGTCAGCCTCCACGTTGGGATGCGACAATATACGCGTAGGTTTTTCCAGAGCCACTAATCCTTCGGCGTGTATACCGAGTATTTTCACTCCTTTGCCGAGCGGAATTTCCGGAATGATGTCAGAAAGATCAGCGGACATCACAGTGAAAAGTAGCTCCCATTAGTAAAATAGGAAATTAACGATGATTCGCTCGGGTTCTTCCAACGTGCTAAGCATCTCAGCAGTCCAATCCCCAAATGGCGCCCGGTTATTGATTGCGGCAGCGCAGATGACTTGGGCCTGCAAGGTGGAGGAGGCAGACACAATTTCCCAATCCTCAATTTCACCATATTGATTGATTAGAAATGCGATTGAAACTCTAGACCGTTTTTCAGCAAGGCGTTGCTTGTTCAAAAGATTGTGCCACTCGATTTCAATAGTCTCAAACATGCGCTCCAAATAGTCGCCATATTCACTGAACTCAGCTGAGTACTGAGCCATTTGAGCAATCCGAGAGACCCCGGCCATGTGGTTCTTAAGAGGCCCGGTATTGGCATAACGAACTCTAGGCTGAGGCATTCGCTGTGGGCGATCTTCTGGGCTTGGCTCCGGAGACGGGTCAACTGGCGGAGTTAAGGGTCGCTCATCCTGGACCACTCCGTCGTCAATTCGAGTGCGATCCTCTAAAGCATCATCCTCACTCTCCACGACTTCATCTGCCTCCTCATCCTCAGGAAGGTCAGGAATCTCTGGTAAGGACCGAGGACTATCTTCATCCAAAGCTTCATCTTCAAGGGCTACCGGTGCCCGCGCTTGGCGTTCATCCAACTGATCCTGCCCTATAGGATTGTTTATACGAATTTGCGGAAGGCTGGGTGTTTGTTGCTGCTGAGGCTGAGTATTGCTCGCTTGAGCTGGCGGAATGTAGGGCGATGGCGGCACCTGCACAGGCTGCCCTTGGACCAGGTTATTGAATTCCTCTGATTCCCCTTCAATGAAGGGCGTATCTTCATTCAACTCTTCACGTAGCTCTGTATTTTTCGCCTGAGCATCTTGGGAGGCAAAGTTCTCCGTCTCATCAGGAGCATTTGGAATGTCCTCTTTATTGATCGGAACATACTGTTGCATGATTTCCGGTTCCTCTTCGGCAAGGATGATATCAAACTCCTGCCAAGTCTGGGGCTCAACGTCGGATGCCATGATCATAAGCGTTTCCGGAATAAACAGATACAATAATCCGTGAGCGGCGATAGAACCCACAACGGCCCACAAAATGGGACGCCATCTAATGAGTTCGTCTCTGGCGAACTCGTTTTGTATAGAACTGTGGGGATTATTGGACAATGGATCTATTTTTAAAGTATCTGTTTCTTGAGCCTATCCCCGTTTTATGGCGAATGAAAAATAAGGATATGTGGATACAAATAATCGACGAGTCCTATGGACGGTAAAATTTTCAACAGGTTCCTGAGAATCGACGAATAAGGATCTTGTTTTTAGGGGGTGAATAAGTAAAAACCGACCCCATGTTAGTTCACTCTGTATTTTTCACACTCAAAGAGGGTCTATCCGACGATCAAAAGTCGGCCTTCGTTGAACAAGTTAAAACACTCGGCGCCATCGAAACGGTGAAGTCGATCCATGTAGGAAGTCCGGCCGCGACCCCCGATCGTCCAGTTATTCAAAAGAACTACGATGTCGGACTGACCGTAATTTTCGACTCCATCGAAGATCATGACGTCTACCAGGATGCCCAAGCCCATCTCGATTTTATAGAAAACAACAAAGATCTCTGGGAAAACGTTGTAATTTACGACGTGGACTAGAGGAATGAGCTGCTCAGAATCTGCTTGAAAAGAGGGGTAAATACCTCATATTTCGCAACCTAACATCCCCCGGTGATGAAAACACGTCATCCTGAGTCAAAGTTTAGACTTAGCAGCTTAAGGTTTTGAAGCGGACTGAAAAGTCCGCTTTGTTTTTTGTACAACCATCAGAAATGACCCAAACGCTAGTAATTCTGCTCGTAACGCAAATTTTCGCGATGATGAGTCCTGGACCAGACATGCTCCTCATCATCCGTAATACATTGGGTACTTCTGGGAAAAAGGCGGCTCTATTCACTATTCTCGGAATCGCGGCAGGATTATCAGTCCATATCTCTGTGTCCATTGCAGGACTGGCAATTGTGCTGTCACAAAGCGACCTGCTCTACTCCATTGTTCGCTACTTAGGAGCAGCTTACCTAGCCTATATCGGCTTGAAATCGCTGTTGAATCGATCTCAATTCAAAATCCAGAGCGGAGAGAATACAGATCACAAAACGCCAAACTCAGAAGCCTTTCGGGAGGGATTTTTCACAAATCTCCTAAATCCTAAAGTCACACTCTACATTCTGAGCTTGTTCACTCAACTGATAGCTCCAGCCAGTCCACTGTGGCAAAAGCTTATCTATGGATCCGTTCTTATAATAGAAGCAGTCGTGGTCTGGGTCGTTTTTTCAGCCATCATTGGTATACCAATGATTCGAAAGCTCACTCAAGATTGGGCGCTTTGGATTGACCGACTATTCGGCCTGATTTTGATCGGAATCGCTTTGTCCGTCGTCTTGGTTGAGTGATTCGCTTTTAGCCATCACCATCTGAATCGCTCGACTCAGTTCCTCCACACGGAATGGTTTTTCCACCACACCACTAAATCCGTAGGATTCAAAGTCAGACATAATTGGATCCGTAGAATATCCGCTGCTTACGATACCACAGACATGGGGATCAATTTTCAGTAATTCCTTAATCGCGTCTTTTCCTCCCATGTGACCAGGGATTGTTAAATCCATGATGACCACATCGAATTCTCGTTCGGTGCCCATTGCTTCTTTATATACAGCAATAGCATCCTCGCCCTTGGTCGTCCCAGTGACGGTATATCCAAGACGCTCTAAAATCAATTTCGCAACTTCACGGATGGCGGAGTCGTCATCCATCAGCAAAATTTTTCCGTTTCCATGCATAACTTCAGTCGCTTGTTTTTCTTCTTTTTCAACTGTCTTATGCGTAGCTGGAATGTAAATAGAAAAACGCGTTCCATAACCCAAATTCGAGCTCACCTCAACATGGCCAAAGTGGCGTTTCACAATGGAGTAGGAAGTTGTGAGCCCTAAACCTGTCCCAAAAGATTTGGTCGAAAAGAATGGATCAAAAATCTTGGAGATGTTCTCCTCGGGGACACCCATTCCTGTATCCTGAAGCTCAATACAAATATACTTACCCGGCGAAAGTGGCAATGGAGAATCATTTTCCAGATCGACCTGAAGGACGGAAACATTATAGCTCCCACCATCGGGCATGGCTTGAACCGCATTGATCGAGAGGTTTTGAATCACTTGATTCATTTGACTCGGGTCTGCCTCAACAAAGAGATCATCATCCGCAACCGTGAAATTCGCTTCAACATTGGAGCCGGTCAAAGATAGCTTCACGGAGCGCTCTACGAGCTCTTGCAGATCAACTACCTTCTTTATCGGCGCCCCACCCTTTGCAAAAGTCAGCAATTGCTGAGTCAGGTCTTTCGCCATCAGGCAAGCCTGTTCACTTTGCTCCAAGACATCAACGGGAGCAAAGTCATTTTGAACCAATGATATATTTCCAAGAATTGTGGTGAGGAGGTTATTGAAATCATGAGCAATACCTCCTGCGAGCATACCTAATGATTCCATCTTACTCGATTTGATCATCTCATGGGCATAACGCTCGGAGCTAGTTATATCATGATATATAAGAACGGTCCCGATTACTTCGCCGTTTTCATCTTTTAGAGGCGCATAACTGCGAGAAAGAATGACTTCATTACCATCGGGCCCTCGTATGACACCCTTGAACTTAAAATCATCGGTAGGACCATCACCCACTTCGAGGTTTTCATCGATGGGGAATGGAGCCCGGGTTTTGGGGTTTACGATAAATAGCTCACGAGGGATGGGATTTCCCATTACTTCCTCGGCCTTCACATTGAACCACGCTTCCGCGGTTTGATTAAAGATAACTATCTTACCTTCGTTGCTGGTAGCGATAACAGCATCCTTAATAGAGCTTAGCGTTACACGTAACCGTTCCTGCTCCTCGGACAATCCAAGTTCGGCCGCTTTCTTCTTCTCAATATTGGTAACAAAACCAGTCCGGCGGATTATCTCTCCATCATGGTTTCGGAAATGCACACCATTAATTTGGACCCAAAGATAATTCCCATCCTTGCAGTATAAGCGACATTCGCTCACATGAGTCTCCCTTGTATCGCGACTTTTCTTCTCGTAATCGACTTTTGGATACTGACGATCATCTTCATGAATAAGGGCATTCAACGCTTCAAAAGAATCTTCCAACTCATTCACACGATACCCCAGCATTCGCTTTAGGATGGGAGAAATGTAGCCTTTGTTTTCGAGTATGTTAAAATCGAAGAAACCAATACTTCGACTGTTTAGAAGCAGGTTAAAGCGGCTCTCGCTCTCGCGAAAATTATCCTCTACCAGTTTTCGAATAGTGATGTCATGAAAAATTCCGTATATACGTCCTTTGCCCGAATCACTTGAGCGGTATTTAACTCCAAACACTTCCATCCAACGATACACGCCTTCCGAGTGTCGTATGCGAAGTTCCATACGGAAATTGTAGCTGGATTGCGTTCCTTCCCCCTGCTCGGAAGATTGTTTGATATCGAAAAAGCTAATATCATCAGGATGAACCAAACTCCTGAAGGATTCGAAGCTAGGATCAATCTCTTCCAGGGAATACCCCAACATCATCCAAAGAGTAGACGAAATCTTAAATTGGTTCTGATCAAAATCGAAATCGCAATAGCACAATTCCGAATCTTCACTGAATTGCTCCAGTGTGTCTCTTCTGGTAAAAGGATGGTAGGTCTTATCGTTCCAGAATTGGCAACTAACTAAAAAGCTATGCGTGTGCCCATTGGCCATCTTCTTGATTCGAGCACAGGCTTTAAGCTCAGGGTGGCTCTTAATACAAAGATCTATTTCAAATGCCTGATGATCAAGATTCGCTACAATAGCGGTGCTTACAAACGTATCGCCCTCTTCACTACAGAATATATCATCTATCCAGGCACCTAGCCAGGTATCTGGGTTCAATCCCGGAATTCCAGGATTATCTACATGGAGTGATTCGGCCCGGAACTCTTCATTGAGTACAATCGTAATCTCCCAATTTGAAGATTGGCGACGAGGCCAGAGGCGTTTTAGAGAACGCGCCTGAGTTAAGCGCTTGGAGGAGATCATAGTTCACGTATTTGAAGGCCTCCATTCCCATCTATTTCCTGGCAGGACACAAGACGTCCCGCCAAAGTCATAGTCTTTTTACAAACCCTCTATATTGAAGGGGTTATAACTCACTCACTTTAAAAAAATTAGGCTACAGGAGCCTTACTTTCTTGGTTCAGGACTGGGAAGAACAAATCGAAGCGAGTACCGATTTCGGGGCGGCTTTTAACAGAGATCCAACCACGGTGTTGTTTCATTATTCCATAAACGGTTGAAAGCCCTAAACCTGTTCCACTTTGGCCGTCCTCCGTGGATTTGCTGGTAAAGAAAGGTTCGAATATTTGCTCTATCAGCTCGTCATCCATACCGATGCCGTCATCCGAAACACTCATTTGAATATACTCACCCGGAGCAATCGTTAGATCGTCAAACAGGAACGCCTCTTCTACTTGATGAAGTGCTGTACCGAGTGTCAAAGTTCCTCCATCAGGCATAGCGTCACGTCCATTAATCACGAGATTCAGCAAAATCTGACTGATCATAGTGTGATCAGCCATAACGGGTGGCAATTCACCTGCAAAGTCATCTTTCAATTCAATAGTCTCACCCAGAACGGTCTTAACCA
>CALJGU010000143.1 GCA_938075565.1 uncultured Opitutales bacterium
CCCTTAAGGTTACTGTTTGGTGGGACAAAGCTCTGCTGGGTGAAGATCAGCTGCGACAACGTATGGCCTGGGCACTCTCACAAATCTTTGTAATGGGAGAAGCCGGAAGTAAAGCCAACCAATACCCCATTCAATGGATGAATTGGTACGACATTCTCGTACGCAATTCTTTTGGCAATTTCCGCGAACTCCTTCAGGAAGTAACTCTGAACCCAAAGATGGGTGATTATCTCACCTACTGGAATAACCAAAAGGCTAACGGGGCTCAACTACCTGACGAGAATTATGCTCGCGAAGTGATGCAGCTTTTTACGATCGGACTCTGGATGCTTAACAATGACGGAACTTTGCAACTGGACATGCAAGGAGAGCCCATTCCTACCTACACCAATTACCACATCACTGAGTTGGCCAAAGTATTCACCGGTCTAATTCGCTCGGCAAATCAGCCAGATAAGTATTGGAATCCCAATCGAGTGACTCCCATGAGAGAGAACAACAGTCGTCATGACAAAACTGCGAAGGAGATGTTCGACGGCACTATTATTTCAGCTGGGCGTAATACCATAGTCGATATCACTCACGCTCTCGATGTCCTTTTCAACCACTCAAACACCCCACCCTTTATCTCCCACAGACTTATCCAACGGTTTACTTCTTCTAACCCAAGCCCCGAGTATGTTGAAAGAGTTGCCAATGTTTTCATCGATAATGGTGAAGGCGAACGCGGGGATCTAGCTGCCGTGTTGCGAGCTATTCTTCTGGACCCGGAAGCCAGAGATGCCGGTTATATGATTGAAAATAGTCGCGGAAAATTGCGCGAACCACTACTTAAGTTCACACAACTCTGCCGTGGATTTTACCTGCGTCCTGTAGACGATCCAAGCCGGAGAGACCATGGACATTTCTGGATGCAGCATATGGATGTCGAATTTGGAATGTCCCCTTACAAATATCCCTCAGTTTTCAATTTTTACTACCCTGATTATGTTCCTTACGGAGAACTAGGTGATGTAGAGAAAGTAGGTCCTGAATTTCAGATTCTGGACGACTCAACTGGAATGAAGACCTTTGATGTGTTTAGAAGGCTCATCGAACAAGGCCTGGTCGGAGGTGTCGCGAACGGGATCAACCCGCGACCGCAGTTGAACTATACCAACGAGCTTGCTTTGGCCAATGACATTCCCGCTTTGATCGATCGCTTGGATTTACTTTTAACCCACCAGACAATGCGAGACGAAACACGCGCAATAATAGCGAATGCCCTCGAAGCCATCCCAGATATTTTTCCCGAAACAAGAGTTGAAACCGCAGTCCTGTTGGTATCCATAAGCCCTGAATTTGCTATCCTCGAATAAGAAGACCTATGAACAACGATAAATCCATTTCAAGACGACGTTTTCTCGGTGAGGCCAGTTGCGCCGCCGTAGGTTCAACTGCATTACTTTCAAGTCTTCTTCAGCTCCGTATGACCAGTACGGCAGCAGCTCAAGATGCCGGAGGCGATGATGATTACAAGGCCTTGGTCTGCTTATTCCTAGCCGGAGGCAATGATTCCTTTAATATGCTCGTCCCTAATAATGACGACGCTTACTCGGAATATAAGGCCACCAGGGATAACATAGCGATTGATCAAGCAAATCTCCTACCCATAACTACAGGTGGCCAGAACTATTCTGAATTTGGAATCCACCCGAGCATGCCGGAGTTGAAGGATCTTTATGACTCGGGTGACGTTTCATTTGTTTCCAATGTGGGGACTCTCGTTCAACCGACAACGAAACAGGATTACAATAACAAGATAGCTTTGCCGAGCGGGCTATTCTCCCACTCAGACCAACAGATTCATTGGCAAACTTCGGTACCTCAAGTTAAAGGAGCAAGCCCAGGCGGATGGGGTGGCAGAACGGCTGACCTACTCATGGCGATGAATGAAGATTCTCAAGTCTCCATGAACATATCATTAAGCGGGGTTAACATCTTCCAAACAGGAAATGAAGCCTTCGCTTATACCAGTGGCCTAAACGGTGGAACGGAGATGGTTAATTATAACCAAAACTATTTCAAAGATGCTGTGGATGACCTCTTGAGCCAGGAGTACCACAATCTGTTTACAAGAACCTTTGCGCAAAACACACGGCGCTTCATCGATTCATCCATTGTATTCAATGAAGCCATAGAGCCGATTGACATTCTAACACCAATGCCACCATCGCGATTGGCAGAACGTTTTCGTATGGTTGCCCGCTCAATTGCCGCACAAGGTGCTTTGAATCAGAAGCGCCAAACCTTCTTTGTAAGAGCAGGAGGATGGGACCACCACAGTGAAGTAAACGATGCACAAACGGTGATGCTTGCTGAAGTCAGCCAAGCGGTAAAATACTTCAATGACGCTCTCGAAGAAATTGGAATGAAGGACAAGGTAGTGACATTTACCGCTTCAGACTTTGGCAGAACGCTAACCTCCAATGGTGTGGGCTCAGACCATGCGTGGGGAGGAAATCATTTTGTCATGGGAGGACCCGTTACCGGCGGTCGTATCTTTGGCCAATATCCCTCTCTTCAACTTAATAACAGTCTAATGCTAAATCGAGCTAGACTGATACCAACTACTTCAGTTGATGAGTATAGCTCTGAACTGGCCCGTTGGTTTGGTGTATCCTCAGGTGAGATGGATACGGTATTCCCAAATATTAAGAACTTCTACGATCCGGCTTTAATCAGTCATCCTCTAGGGTTCTTGTCCTAAAAGGAACAAGCGATTTAATAACTGATACTTGGTAGCCAAATCACAAGCTTTGGAAACATCATAAGCAAAGCCAGGGCGATCAGCTGAAGAATTATAAAAGGAACGGCGCCACGATAAATATCGCCAATAGTGATTTCCTTTGGAGCCACTCCCTTAACATAGAAAAGCGCGAATCCGACAGGCGGGGTCAGAAACGAGGTCTGGAGCGTCATTGCAAATAGGATACAAAACCAGACCAATGAAGGACGTGCAGTCGGGTCCATCCCAGCTTCAGCTACCCAAGAGAAATCCATATTAAGGATTACCATTCCCACAATGGGCAAAATAATGAGAGTAATCTCAATCCACTCGAGAAAGAACCCTAGAAGAAAAACAACGAACAATATCGCCGCAATTTTCGTATAGTCTCCAACATTCCAATTCTGAACCAAGTTTGCGATTAAATCGTCTCCACCCAATAACCGAAGCACTAAAGAAAAACAGGTCGCTCCAATAAAGATGGCAAACAAGAATCCCATAGTATGGAGAGTGCCTTCAAGCGATTCTCGAATTACTTTCATATTCAATCTCTTATTTGAAGCAGCGAGCAACATAGCTCCAGCAGCTCCTAATCCACTCGCTTCAGTTGGAGTAGCAAACCCATAAAAGATACTGCCAAGAACCAGGAGAATTAATGCCAAAGTCGGGACAATCGCCATAAACAACGCACCCAAGCCCCCTTGACTTTCCTCTCCTTCTTCTAACTCCACAGCTGGTGCTACTCCAGGTTTAAGCAGTGAGTAACCAATAATAAAAGCAAAGTAGAGGCCAGCCAAAAGCATACCCGGAACCACTGCACCCAAAAACAAATCGCCGACAGAAAGCTGCAAACGATCTGCCATAATGATGAGCATGATACTCGGAGGAATTAGTATCCCTAACGTGCCCGCTCCACAAACAGTACCCACGGCCAAAGCTTTTTGATATTTCGCCCTCATCATAGCCGGAAGCGAAACCATTCCCAATAGAACAACGCTGGCTCCGATAATTCCAGTTGAGGCGGCCAAAAGCACCCCAATCAAAGTCACGCTTAACGCAAGTCCTCCCGGAAACCGCCGACTCATATAACCCAATGAGTGCATCAACTTTTCAGCCAGGCCCGACTTATCAAGGAAATTCCCCATTAAGATAAACATAGGAAGAGCAACGAGTACCCAATTCCCCATAACACCATAAATCCGGTTCACCACCAATGAGAACACATTGAAATCGGTTCCTGAAAAGGTTCCGAAGGCCTGATCCGAAAAAACTGCGATAGCAGTGGTGATTACGGAGGCACCCCCTAGAGAAAAAGCAACCGGGACTCCCAAAAGTAGGAATCCTAGGAAGAGAAAACAAAGGATGATTAGAAGGATACTTTCAATCCCCATGAATGATCTCCGTTTCTTCTAAAAGTTCAGGTTTCGACCATATCAATATAGCTCTCAAAATCGCGGTCACCATTAGGAGTACACTAGCCAAGGGAATAAAGGCCTTCACGATCCAACGATACGGCATACCACCTGGATCCGGACTCCCTTCCATTATCGAAAATGATTCGATGGCAAAATTCCAACCATACACGAGAGTCACAATGTATAGTGGAATCAGAGCAATTATTATCCAAACCATTTCTAAAATTTGCTTCGTTCGCACACCAAACCGACGATGCAAGACATCTACTCGAACATGCCCATTCCCAGTCATCGTATAAGAGAGAGCAACCATAGAAGAAATCCCATACAGATACCATTGCAGCTCCTCCATCCAGGTAATAGAGCTACTAATTGCATTCAGCCCAACCTGAAGAACTATAGATGCAAGCAAGACCAATAATATCCATGCACTGGCACGGCCTATAGACTCCAAGATGGCTTCAATTTTTTCGATAAAAGGCATCGGCTTCTTTACGCCTGCTGAAATGGATTAACGTGTGTAAGCACGCGAACTCCACTCCTTGTATTCTGCACGAAAAGCGGACAAATCTTCCCAGACCTTTTTAAAATAAGGATCCTCGGCTACCTTCTCTTCCACAACTTCATCCCAGGCCAAGCGAAACTGCTCAATAATCTCTGGAGGCCAAGTGACTTGGTGAACACCACGTTCAACATTTCTCTTCATCGCAGGCCCCTGGCTTCCCTCTCCCACAGCAATTCCTTTTATGATGTTCGCTCGAGCAGCATTTTCAATAATGGCCTGCTGACTGGGCGCTAGTTCATTCCAGACGTTTTTATTAATCAATAACTCAAAGGTCGTTGCTTGCTGGTGCCAACCTGGAAAATAATTATACTTTGCAATCTTATAGAAACCAAGCTGCTCATCAATACTAGGCATGGCAAACTCGGTAGCATCAATAACTCCCTTTTCTAAAGCCGGGTAAATTTCACCTGGAGGAAGCAAACGAACAGCTACACCAAATTTCTTCATGATATCTCCACCAAGACCAAAGAATCGCATTTTTAGCCCCTGCAGTTCATCCAAACTTTTTATTTCGTTGGCAAACCATCCGCTGGTCTCTGGAGGAATAATTCCGCATAACAATACCTTAACATTGAAGTTATGCTGGTCATACATTTCCTGATACAACTTCATCCCATTTCCGTAATAGAACCAGGACAGATATTCAGCAGCGTCAGGCCCAAAAGGAACCGAGGAGAACAAAGGAGCCGCCGGGATTTTTCCCATCCAGAACCCGGATGACGAGTAACCTGCCTCAACCTTTCCAGATGATACGGCATCTAAAACTTCCATGGCCCCTACTAATTTATCCGGATCATAGACCTTCACCTGGATACTATCGGACGCCATTTCATTAATGCTGTCCGCCAGCCAAATTAGTTGCTCACCGACGATTGGAGTCGATGTATTTTGAAGGGAGACCAAGCGAAGATTGCGCTTTTTAACCTGAGCCTTACTTTCAGAACCATCGCTGGATTGACTATTGGAGCAGCTAAAGAAAAAAAAGACCAGGGGGATGAATAGAAGAGGTATATGTTTCATCGTATGGAAATGATCGAGCCAGCGTGGAAAGGAAATTAATCCCTGGCAAGAAGTAACTGGTCTGACAAGCTGGAGACCGAATTTAGTATCTTCCCAAGCAATGCCTGAGCGCCAAATCCAGATCAGGAAAATCGAATTTAAACCCAATTTCCTCCAGTCGAGCAGGGATTGCTTTTTGACCTGTCAGCAATGCTTCTTCGGCCATGCGGCCAATTATTGTTTTCAGAACGATTGCCGGAGCAGGAAGAACAGCAGGACGTTTTAATACAGCTCCAAGGGTCTTTGAAAACTCCGCATTCGTAATCACTTCGGGAGCAACCGCATTGAAGACGCCGTCCATGGTATTATCGCAAACGGCTGAATCGTAGATCCGAAGGAGATCATCCATTGCAATCCAACCCCAGAACTGGTCTCCCTTCCCTACTCGGCCTCCTAAGCCTGCTCTAAACACCGGAAGTAATTTTTCTAAGGCGCCACCATTTCGATCTAAGACAACTCCCGTCCTAAGAATCACCCGACGAATTCCGGCATCTTTAAGTCCACTTGAAGCATTCTCCCAGGATTCACACACCTCGGCCAAGAATCCCTTACCCCTGGACGCAGACTCTGGAGCCTCAGTTTTAGTACGTCCATAATAGCCGGTTCCTGAGGCACTAATAAATACCTCAGGAGCCTTTTTTTGGCTAAGAATATACTCAGAAAGAAATCGGGTAACTTCAGTTCGACTTGCCATGATAGCTTGCATCCGATTTTTCGTCCACCGACCATCTGACAAATTTTCACCTGCCAAATGGATCCATGCATCCACAGCTCCCAAATTTGGATCTATGTATTCCTTGCTTGGGTCCCATTGGACGCCTCTGACACCAAATACCTTGCTTCTTCCAGATCGACTGAGAATTGAAACACGGTGTCCTTGAACACTAAGAAAAACAGCCAGTGCGGAGCCAATTAAACCATTCCCACCCGTGATCGCAACATGGAGCCTCGAAGTCTTCTTAAATCGTATATAATGTCGCAAATCGTTTTGAGTAACGGTATGCCGATAACTGAACATCCGCTCTAATTTGTTCTGAATAGCACCAGCTCCGAACAACCGACCTAAGGACCCCATGGGCAGTTGGTATTTTATGGAATCATTCAACACAGTCTCATCTTCGGAAACCGGACGAAACGAGTGGACATGGTTCCAGAACTTAAAAGGGCCACTCAGCTGACGATCGGAAAACTGCCTATTTTCAGAATAATCCTGATGAACGGCTTTCCAGTTTGTTTTGAAAGGGCCCGCACCGACCCGAAGCAGTATCGTTCCATTATCTTCAATTCCGCCTACTTTCTCAATAATTTGAACCACTTCCCAGGGAGGAGTTAAGCGCTGGAACGCAGTAGGCCTACGATGATAATCAAAGACATCACCTACAGGTCCTGGAATGCGTGTTTCATGTGTGAACGAAGAGGCCATTATAGAAAATAAACCTTAAGCCACCTGTGAACACATGAAAATGAAAACCCCAAGAAAATGCATTCAAAGGGGCTTCAAAAATGATTTAGGGACATTATCCCGCAACTTCTTCCCGAGCTTTCTCGCCGAGTGGGGTCGATATGTAGCGCTCGCCAGCACTGGCGGCGATCACGACAATATTCTTCCCTTCCATTTCTGGACGCTTCCCAACTTCCATAGCAGACCATACCGTGGCACCTGATGAAATGCCCACCAACAATCCTTCCTGAAGAGAAAGTTGTCGTGCGGTATTAAAGGCGTCATCGTTAGAAACCTGAACAACATCATCGATAATATCCGTATTGCAATTAGAAGGAATAAAACCAGCACCAATCCCCTGAATCTTGTGAGGCCCCGGCTGGCCACCAGAAATTACCGGCGATGCAGAAGGTTCTACCGCGACCGTGAATAGCTCTTTTCGGCTTTTAATAACCTCAGATACGCCAGTGATCGTACCTCCCGTTCCAACCCCAGTCACAAATGCGTCGATGTTACCCTCGGTTGCGTTCCAAATCTCCTCAGCTGTGGTCAGCCGATGGATCTCCGGATTTGCTGGATTTTCAAATTGCTGAGGCATCCATCCTTCATCACCCAAGTCTTCGAGCAACTCCTTCGCTTTCGCAATGGCGCCTCCCATTCCTTTGGGCCCTGGAGTGAGCACCAATTCTGCACCAAGCATCCGAAGCAGAACACGTCTCTCCATGGACATCGTCTCAGGCATGGTCAGTATCAGGCGGTAGCCTTTTGCAGCGGCAACAAAAGCCAAAGCAATACCAGTATTTCCTGAAGTAGGCTCCACAATAACTGAACTCTCCTTCAAATGCCCGGAATCCTCGCCCGCTTTAATCATGGAGTAGCCAATGCGGTCCTTGACGCTCGACAAGGGATTAAAGAACTCACACTTCACATATATATTTGCCGATATATCGGCGGCGATGCGATTGAGCTTAATGAGAGGAGTATTCCCAATGGACTGGGTTACATTTCCGGCGAGTAAAGACATAGTGATTTTCTGGGTGAGAGTTGGAGCATTATCTTGTAAAAAGAAACACCTAAAGCCTTCACTCCACAAGGTGAAAACCAAAAAGCTAAACAGGAATTAAACCAAAAGGCTAGCGTCTACGACGTGGGCCAAAACTTCTAATGGGCGCGTTTCGGCGAATTTGATTATTTCTCAATCGATAAACAATGCGCGCTTTATCAATATCGTAAGGGCTCATTTCCATTTTTACCATGTCGCCCGTGGTAATTTTAATGAAGTTTTTTCTCAACTTCCCGGAGATGTGCGCAAGCACTTGGTGACCGTTTGCAAGTTCAACCCGAAACATAGTTCCCGGGAGAACCGCCGCGATCTTACCTTCAACTTCAATTACTTCATCATTCGCCATAAGGGAAATTCAATATATTCCAGTTCGTTTGAGCTTGTAAATTTTTGCAAAAAAGAAGGATGTAGGAAGCTCTATCGACACCTCCGAGTCAAGGTTTAAGAAACCAGCGAAATCACGTGAAAATTAAGCAAGAAAGCCTAATTCCATGCCCATTTGAGAAGGTATACCCGTCTCAGCTCAATAGAGATGATACCTTCTTCATGCGACTCGCCTACAATGCCGCAATCGATGCCTATAAACAGAATGAAGTTCCTGTGGGCGCCGTCATCGAATATCAAGGGGATGTCATTGCCACTTCACACAACCAAGTGGAGTTCACCCGAGACGCCACGGCCCATGCAGAGATTCTAGCCATTACTCAAGCCACTCAGAAGGTAGAAGATTGGCGACTCAAAGACTGCACCTTGTATGTGACCAAAGAACCTTGCCCCATGTGCTCGGGAGCGGCGTTTATGTCACGGCTAGACCGAGTTGTATTTGGTGTACCTGATTCCAAGATGGGATTTCTGGGTGGAGCGCTTGATATTTCCAAAGTTCAAACACTCAATCACCAGATTGCAATCACCAGCGGCATTCTAGAAGATGAATGCAAGGCCCTTTTAACACAGTTTTTTTCAGAAAAAAGAACCCCCTGAATCATATGGGATTGACGGCTCCAGGCATTTTCTAAAGACATTTCTTTATAAAGTCCCTCCAATTGAAGCATTTCACATCAAATCAAAATCAACAGCAAACTCTTATTATAGTTATGGCATACGAACTTCCCGATCTTGGATACGCATATGATGCTCTTGAGCCTCATATCGACGCTCGCACGATGGAGATCCATCACAGCAAACACCACCAAACTTATATTACCAATGCAAACGGTGTATTGGAAAACAACTCTGACCTCGCATCCAAATCTTCAGATGAACTGATTTCGGATCTCGATTCAGTTCCAGAAGCAGCACGAACTGCACTTCGCAACAATGCAGGTGGGCACAGTAATCACTCTTTCTTTTGGAAAATCATTGCTCCAGGAGGCAGTAGTGAGGCCACAGGAAACCTCGCCGCTGCTATCGAAGCAGAATTAGGAGGACTCGACGCCTTTAAGGATGCCTTTGCAAAAGCAGGAGCGACTCGTTTTGGAAGTGGCTGGGCATGGTTAAGCGTAAAAGACGGCAGCCTAGTGGTACATTCCACAGCCAACCAAGATTCTCCCCTGATGGAAGGAGCCACTCCGATCATTGGTTTGGACGTATGGGAACATGCCTATTACCTCAACTACCAGAACCTCCGCCCGGCATACATTGGCGCATTCTGGAATGTTGTTAACTGGAGCCAGGCAGAGGAGAATTACAACTCTGCCAAGGGTTAAGCAGTAATCTAAAGTCAATTTTCAAGGCCATCCCACTCGGGGTGGCCTTTCTTTTGTAAAGGATCTGTTAAATACAATTTTGCACTTAACACAGGCTAGAATCAATCAACAGGACGCATCAGAATTGTGGAAAATTTGTTGATCAGTCATAGCCCAACTTTCCTATCAACTGACTCCCAATAATACATCCTATCCTGAGTGTATAATTATAAGTGCGCCGGTTCGGTAACCCCGAACCGGCGTTCGCGTTTTAACGGGGGTAAACCGCGTCCGCCTGGGTAGTATTACCAAATCGAGGACTGCTGATAGCTCGCTCCTGCAAGCTCTCGGAATCAATTACCATCAGTTGCTTTTTGGCTCCAACTCTCCTGGTAAATACGATGTGGCGTCCATCATCTAACCAACAGGGTTCGATTGAGTCGCGGGCTCCACGAGTAAGAATAGTGCTTTTGTTAGTTTTAAAATCCCAGAGAACGACCTGGAAGCCTTCCCTAAACACGGCGGTGAAGACAATCTTGCTGGGGTCCAACGGATTCCAATCAGGTTCCGCACAATAATTACTAATCTGCGTAGCAATCCGAGTCATCTTTCCACCTTTGGAAGGAATACGGTAAAGCTGAGGCTTCCCCATAGAGTCAGATGTAAATACAAGCTCCGTGCCATCTGGCTTCCAGGAAGGAGAAGCTTCCAAGCTGTTGTTACGTGTTAAGCGAGTCGCATTTGCCCCCATTGAATTTGCTATGTAGAGCTCAGAATTACCAGTAGCCGAAAGAACCATAGCTACAGCCGAACCGTTGGGACTGAAACGAGCACCCGAATTAGTTCCTTCGTAAGTAGCAAATGGACTGCGACGAGAGGACTTAGAATCAATAATAAAGATATCAGGGAATCCGGAGCGAAAATATCCAGTATAAATAATTTTATTACCATCCGGGGACCACCGAGGATTCACCGATTGGGATTGGTCTGCAGTGTGATATTTGACTTCTCCGAAAAACATATCGGAAGAATAGACCTCCTGATGATTATTTCCACGCTCACCAATGAAGACTAGGCGTGAGGCAAAGAAGCCTGGTTTCCCTGAGGTTAACCTAACCACACGATCCGCAGTCATGAAAAGACTACTTCTAGCCGAAGTGCCGCGCTCAGAAAATCGTTTTAACTCTTTAGCAGGCCGACCAGACAATATTGCACACTCCACCTCATTGGCACTCTTACGACTAAACTGAAGATGGAACTGTGATTGGTTGGCGGCGACGACCTTATAGCCACCGTGCGCATTGAATGCTGTGTTCAGTAATGCTTTGTCTTGAGCATCGCTTGAATCGATCGAAACCGTAATTGATTTAGCATGGGTGACGATAGGCCCAAGATCAGTCTGTCCAGAAGCGTTCAGCTGAAATAGTGTTATAAAAAGAAGGAGGATAAATTTAAAGATACGCATGGTTGGAATGTCAGAAACTAAAAGACCGCAAAAGTTCATCTATTTTTCTCGTCTAATAAACGGTTACACTTTCACTATCGACAACTAAAATTTTTTAAGAAATCACAATACTTGGTCAAATTCAGGAATTTTCGTTTTATGTCATCAGAACAATCTCTTTTAGACGCTCTAGCTACAATCAATTATCCAGGCTTCAGTCGGGACATCGTATCCTTCGGTCTCGTGCGGTCCGCCTCGTTCGAAAATGGTACCGCTAATGTCAAATTGGCGATCACCACTTCAGATCCTCAAATTCCTGCTTCGCTCAAGAAAGATGCGGAGCTCGTCCTAGGCGAAGTAAATGGAGTGGAAACCGTGCAGGTGGAGATCGCGGTGACTAAACCCAAGTCCACTCCTCCCCCACAAGGTGCACCAGGTGCTACTAATCAGCAAAGTGCTGCCCTGATCAAAGGAGTAAAAAAGATCATCGCTGTCGCGAGTGGCAAGGGAGGTGTAGGAAAATCGACCTTTTCAGTGAATTTGGCCTGCGCTTTCGATCACGTAATCAACGAGAAGAACGGCTCGAGTGCCGTAGGCATCATGGATTGCGACGTGTATGGACCTAGTATCCCATTAATGATGGGTGTCCGCGGTAGACCCACTATCGAAGAGGAATCCCTGGTCCCACTAGAAAACCTGGGAATCAAAACAATGTCCATGGGACTTCTGGTTGATGCAGACACGCCCGTTATTTGGCGTGGGCCTATGGTAAATAAAACCATTCAGCAATTTGCCCAAAACGTAAACTGGGGCGACTTGGATATTTTAGTGGTCGACTTACCACCTGGAACAGGTGATGCCCAATTATCGCTGGCTCAAAACATTCCACTCGATGGAGCTGTTATTGTTACCACACCACAGGAAGCGGCTGTTTCAGTAACTACCCGTGGCGCAAAGATGTTTGAAAAAGTAAACATACCCATCTTGGGCGTATCTGAAAACATGAGCTATTTCCTCAATCCTGCTAATGGAGAAAAAGAATACCTCTTTGGAACCGGAGGTGGAGAGAAGGCAGCTGAAGAACTCAACACTACCCTGCTTGGCAAGATTCCTCTAGACGCTGCAATTCGCCAGGGAGGAGACGCCGGAATCCCCATTGTTAAGAGCACGCCTAGCTCTGAGACAGCACAAGCCTTCTTTAAAATAGCACGCCAAATCTTAGAATCATTGTCATAACTTAAGTGTTTCTCCCTAAATCGCTAATAGAATCCCCTATTTACATATGGAGATTCATTTAATTTTTGATTTTCGCAAGTTAGTTAGCATACATCTTAGGTCTCCTAGTTTCCAGCTTTCCTAACCAAAATGACTACCGAAAGGCAGCCCGAAAAGATGTCGCATTCTGAAATTATAACTCGTTCCAGCCTATATCAGGAGTTTCTCGCTGAGAGGG
>CALJGU010000144.1 GCA_938075565.1 uncultured Opitutales bacterium
ACCACGATTTAACACGTAGGTATCCCGTTCAATCGTATCGTCCATGACCATGACCTTCGGCATCTGATAGCTGTAGAGCAATTGCGCTTCATAAGCATCCCACATTCGCGAAAGCGCTTTATTGTATTCCGGAAACTCTTCTCCAAACAAACGTGGAAGATGGACAAATTGTTGTGGCCTGCGCTCAACTGCCGGTGCAGCTAACACCGGCGCGTAGTGACCATCGCGGATACTTCGTATTCGTTCGGATTTGCTGGCTGGCTCACCTGCGGGTCGGGGAAAAATCTCCAGCTCCATGAGATCCACGATACGTGCTGCCTCTTTATGGGTCGCCTTCAATTGAGCCAAGGTCGCTTTGTGAGCATTGGTAGTTAAATCCAAAATAGGCGGCGTATGAGGATTCTTCCCTTGGCCGGTCACTTCGGTTTTATTGAAAAACGCAGTCAGTTGGTAATATTCCTTTTGGGTGATCGGGTCATACTTGTGGTCGTGACAACGGGCACAATTCATGGTCAGCCCCATCCAGATAGTCCCAACGGTCTCCGCTTGATCGAATAGGTATTCGATCCTGTTCTCCTCAGGTAAACGCCCACCCTCACCATTGATCATGTGATTGCGTAAGAATGCAGTGGCCAGCTTTTGGTCCTGAGTTGCATCGGGTAGCAAGTCGCCTGCGATTTGCTCAACCGAAAATTGATCAAATGGCATATTGTCGTTGAGCGCATTTACTGCCCAATCACGCCAGGGATACATGCCGCGTTCCGGATCGGTCTGGTAGCCATTACTATCGGAGTAGCGCGCGGCATCCAACCAATCCCAGACCATGCGCTCACCATAACGCGGAGAATCCATTAATCGATCGATCTGCTTTTCATAAGCATCGGGCGAATCATCTTCCAGAAAGGCCTGAATCTCCTCCAGAGCCGGAGGCAGCCCAGTCAGATCAAATGACAACCTGCGTAATAAGGTTTCTTTTTCTGCCTCAGGCGACGGATCAATCCCTTCCGCTTCCAACCGAGCTTTGACAAAATAATCTACCTCGTTCCTGGGCCATGCTTTATCCGAAGTTTTAGGCAATGGCTTACGAACAGGCGGCAGGTAAGCCCAGTGCTCTTCATACTCAGCTCCCTCTGCAATCCAATCAGCAAAGAGCTGTTTCTCCTCCTGCGTCAAAACTCGCGGATGCTTCTTCGGCGGCATGATGTCTTCTTCATCCTCAGCATTGATCATCCACATCATTAGGCTGTCATCAGGATTCCCAGGAATGATAGCCGACTCTCCATCGCGTTCAGTAATTGCGTCCTCTCGAATGTCCAATCTTAACTCTGCCTCACGTGCTGCTGCATCTGGGCCATGACACTGAAAGCAAGTATCCGACATAATGGGTCGGATATCACGATTGAAAGAGACCTCCGCGTGCAAGCCACCAGTTAATGCAAGAATGCCTGCTACTAACTTAAGGGAAACCAGGGGTGCGTTGAAGAGGTTTGGCATGGGATACTTCAAAGAAGTTTGACCACATACAACCAGCTTCCATTTTCTCCGCAAATTCTAAAACCCATTACCATATCAGTTTTTTTCTAAACCGTACGGTTAATAGATTACCTATTTATAAAGATTTCAACTGATCCACTTTACAGGGAAATTCAGAGGAGAGGTTGTTGTGTTCGTCAGGATCTGTTTTTAGATCAAACAACAAGGGATCCTCTCCTTCCCTGAGTACCAGCTTGA
Source organism: uncultured Opitutales bacterium (assembly GCA_938075565.1). Lineage (GTDB taxonomy): Bacteria > Verrucomicrobiota > Verrucomicrobiia > Opitutales > UBA2995 > UBA2995. The sequence continues at coordinate 1,732 of CALJGU010000144.1, forward strand.
ACCGACCATCAGAAACGAGTCTCCAGTCATTCAATGCGCTTTTATTTACGCGTCGTTGAATCTGGCTTTCTCCAATCAATACAGGTTTGAAAGAAGAAGCATGTGCACCCTCTAACGATTCTGCTCCGGCCATATCCAAAATGGTCGCACCGATATCGTGAAACCCGACCAAAGCTCCCGAAACATGACACCCGACAGCTGGTCCTCTCACCACCAATGGCACGTCGACCGAACCGCGATACCAAATCGACTTCTGCCAACGATTGTGGTCGCCCAACATTTCGCCGTGGTCACTGGAGAATATGATCACGGTATTGTCGAGTTCACCGCGTTCTTCAAGGAGATCAATATAACGACCGATCTGAGTATCGATGTTCTCAATCATGGCAGCGTAGTTCTGCTGGCGAAGTAAAATTATTTCTGGATCATCTTGATCGTTCCCAATGGGTTGTGGGAAATCGACGTCCTTCCACTTTTCCCGCATTGAAGCTGTCACATCGTAAGGATCGTGAGGTCCGGCGAAATTGACGACCAAATGCCACGGTTGCTCCTTCGAGAACTCTTGAAGTCGATCCAAGCCATTTTGAGCGATCCAATTATCACAGTAAGCTTCGTCTGGCAGATCCGTCACGGCTTCGAACAACAGATTGCCGGTGCTATGCTCATACATGGACAGATGCTGATCAAGAATACCCTGCTCACTCAAATATTTGATATAGGGTCCTTTAATGACTCCTTCTTTTCGGTAGGACCAAATAGCATCCCCCTTCCCTTCGCTATCGATGCCTTCATTAAATCCGTATTCATCCAAGAGCATCGATCCATCGACTCCCCAATCAAGATCCGCTTTGTGCAGATCGAATTTCCCAACACCGGAGACATGGTATCCGGATTCACGAAGCGATTGATAATATGTCCTCCGATCAAGCGGCAGGTTGTCGTAGATGGTTGGCGCGCCGCAGTTTTCGAAACCCATCCCGGTTGCTAAGCAAGCCCTAGCCGGAGAACACAATGGCGAAGGTGTGATGGCTCGCGTAAAACGGGTCCCCTCAGCGGCAAGCCGATCAATGTTCGGTGTCTTGACTGGCAGGTCGGACGCGCAGCCCATCCAGTCAGCTCGAAATTGGTCAGGAATAAAAAATAAGAAATTGGGGCGCTTATCCACAGGCTTAGCTTAAGAATCAATTTTCAGCATAAGGAAACCAGATGATGCGGTCATTATTGCTGTCGGCGATATAGAGCCATCCTTCATGCACTCGAGCTCCATGAGGCCGATCAAGCTCAATTTCGAGAGGATTGCTCGAAGTAGCCGGACCTTTTACCTGAGGTACGCCTGCCACTAAATCAATGGTCCCCGCTTTGGGATTGTAGCGTCGAATCACATGATTCTCTGTATCGGTGATTAAAATACGTCCTTTCGAATCCAGAGCAAGATGCTTAGGACCATCCATAGTGGCGTGGAGCGCAGGACCTCCATCTCCGGAGTAACCTTTGGTCCCCGCAGGATTAATCACGGTTCGAATCCGACCGTCCTTGCCTACTACTCTTAATGCATGCCCACCACGGGAGCAGATATAAATATTATCATCGCTATCCAATAAGACAGCTCGTGGATCAAGGAGAGAAGTTTCGGTCGCACGCGCACCTTCTTCGGGCACAGCTTTCACGCCATTACCCGCTACGGTTGATATGATTCCCGTTTTCATATCCATCATCCGGATACGTCGATTGGGAAGATCATTAAAATACAATTTGGAATAATCCGAATTAAAACAGGGCGAATGCACTTGTGCGACTTGTGCTTTGCGGGCAGGCCCACCATCTCCAGAAAAGCCTGCAACCCCCGTTCCAATGACAGTCGAGATTTTTCCCGTCCTAGCATCAATCTTTCGAACTCGAGCATTAAAGGTATCTGCCAGATAGATACTTCCATCCTTTCCCACCACCAGGTCGTGCATTCCGTTAAAATGAGCCTTCAGCGGATCAGAACCATCATCAGCTCCTTGATCGCCGGCTTTGGGTGAGGTGATTGATTGAACACCAGCGATAACGGAAGAGCGCCCATATATGTCGACCTTGATCACTCGATTTGAGCGGACATATTCGACAGCTAGCATATTGCCCTCTTTGTCGAAGACGATACTGAAGGGATCGACCGTAACACCTTTGTCAGTCCAGACGGTTCGGGCTGATAAAGAGGAAACCGAAATAAACAAAGTGAATAAGAGAAGAAGAAACCTCATAGTATTATAGCCTCAAATACCGGGCTATTAATCGAGCTTTTAATCCGGGTATTCGTAACAACTAAGAAATAGATTTCTATGATATTGTAGGAGCTGCTTCAGCTGCGAATAGCTCAACAGCTGCCAAGCTGGGGCTTGGCGTTCCCGGAATCGCAGCTGAAGCAGCTCCCACAGGAGAGCCATGCACTATTCTTTGTTAAAAAACTCCCTTAAGAGTTCGCAGTATTCCTCTTTCCTCTCGTAATGAATACTGTGTCCCACGCCTTCAAAACGCTCCCAGGTCCAGTTCTCGGCTTTAAGCTCCTCGATCGACCCCAGATCCTCGTCCATGACTCCTCCACAAGCGGTATCCGATTGCAGTAATAATGCCGGACAGGTGATCCTGCAAAACTCTTCCTCAATTCCAGTTCCCGGCCAAAGCTTTTTGTCGAGAGCCAGAGCAAGCACTTCAGGGTCTAGCTGATTCAAGGTCTGCGCCTTATAGGCCGCTTGGTCCTCATCTCCGTCTCCGTTAAATTCCAAGATTTCTTTAGCCATCACGGATTCCGAAATACCCTTTCGGCAAAGCTGCAACCAATACTCAAAAACTTCTCGATGTCCTTCAATGCTAGGCCCGAATCCTAAAGGAGGGTCCTCTAGTATAACAGCCTCCAGCAAATCCCCACGAGTAGCCGCAAGTCGCATCGCAATCCTTCCGCCCATTGAGTGCCCGACCAAAAAGGCTTTTTGCCGAACCACGGTCTCTAGAAACTGAACGGCGTCATTAGCCATCAAATCAATATTATACTCTCCCGGATTTCCAGATAAGCCGTGGCCGCGCTGATCAATAGTAATGACCTGGTAGTGATCCATCAAATACGGCAACACTGGTTCCCAGGTTCGCTGGTTCCCGGATAACCCATGCATCAAAAGCAATGGCGGACCGTTATCTGGACCTATCGAATAGGCGTATTCAAAATCGCCGATCGAAATGAAGCTGGAATCTAAATCGCCTAAAGACACCTAGCGTTCAACTACCCAGATGTTTCTGAATTGGATCTTATTGCTGTGATCCTGAAGTGATAGACCACTGTCTTTGCCGGACTCAGCCAAACCACGACCTTTTTGAGTATTGGAAGTCGGTCCTGCGATCGGGAATTCATCGTGAATCTTCACACCATTGTGCCAGACCGTGATCACCGCATCATCTACCTTGTTTCCGTTTGAATCGCGACGGAGGCGCTTGAACTCCACATCGAAGGTCTGCCAAACACCCGGCGCCCAACACATGTTCACCTTGGGGGGTGATTGTTTGTAAAGAGAGCCGCATTCATTCCACATGCCGCCCAGCCCATAGCTGTCTAATATCTGCACCTCGTAACCACCGGGAACAAAGAACCCGCTGTTGGCGCGCTTCTGACCACGGTGCTCCGGTTCGTAAGGCAAGCGAAACTCAAGGTGCACTTTCATATCCCCGAAACTTTGGCGGGTATTAATTGATCCACCTACATTGTTGTTTTCTTTCTTCGGCAATACCTCGAAGTAACCGTTTTTGATTACCCAAGTCGGATCTTCACCGCCTTGGCGCTGCCAGGCATCGAGATTTGATCCGTCAAAAAGCACGACCGCGTTGGCGGGAGCTTTTTTGCCCAAGGTTTTGGATGCGCGATGCACGCGATTCAGAGCGAATGGCGTGTCGTATGCACCTCCTGCTTTTTTACCCGTAAAACTGTCACCTGTTATTTCTCCAGAATAGCCATTTTGGTCAAATTTCAGTTTTCCGTTTTCCCAGGTGACTTCAGTTTTGACCTTAAAATCCGCACGCTTGTCGAACTCTTCCATCATTTGAATTTCGTAGGTATCGTTTCCGAGACCTATCACCCGCGCGACCAGCCCCGGGTTATTCTTAGCATTACCATCTTGTTTGGGCGCATTGACCCAGCCGCCTTGCCAATCACCCATAAACGGCGGAATGGGCTCCATGTTGGCGAATAAAACGATTGAGCTGCTAAACCAAAGAGCAGCGAGAGCAATGAGTGCGGAGTATTTTGTTTTCATAGGGTAGGATTGCAAAAATTGAACAGTAGTTTGAACGAATCGCTGGATAGCATGCAAGGTTGTGATGTATGAATCTTTAAGTGTGATTAGAAATAAAATCCTTTGAAGCGAACCTATACCTGGCTAAACTATAATTATTAATAAAACCGTCCCCATAACCAAACGTGGAGATTTCCTTAAATTCCTGGCTACCAGTCCTATCCTGGCGCAAGTGGGTTTCCTTCAAAACTACTGAGTCAATCGGCAGTAAATGTCGATATAGACAATCACCTCATAAAAGCGGTCGATAAGGCGATCAATGTCTTTGACCTGGAAGCTGTCGCTCGAGCAAAGCTACCTCCGGCCCATTGGGGATATTTGGTCAGCGGCGTGGAGGATGACGCCACTCTGCGTGCTAATCGGGAGGTTTTTAAAAACTACTATCTTCGTCCTCGTCGGCTCAACAATGTTTCGAAGATTGATATGAAACAAAGCCTATTCGGAGAGGTATGGGACAATCCTATTTTCCTTTGTCCAGTAGCCAGCCAAAAGGCCTTTCATCCCGAAGGTGAGATAGCGGTAGCCAGAGCTGCCAAACAACAGAAGCATTTGCAGATACTATCCACCGCTGGGACCTCTTCTGTGAAGACGTAATTGCCGCTCGAGGAGCACCGGTCTGGTATCAGCTACTTACGGATGGGATATCACAAAGTCGATGGTCCGTAGAGCCGAGGACGCTAGTTGCCCGGTTCTTGTATTTACGGTCGATCAGCACCTTCCCGGCCAGAACAGCGAGACCCGTTTTAAATACGTTCGAAAAGACACCAGGAGCTGCATCGAATGCCATGACCCTGAAAACAGGCTAAAAAACAAGCGTATGTTCGATCATGCAAATCTGGACACTTATGATGGAGCTTACCGATCGAAGATGACTTGGGAGATTATAGGCAAGCTACGCCAGGTGACTGATATGAAAATTGTCCTCAAAGGGATCGTTACTCATGAAGATGCTCAACTATGTTTAGAACATGGCGTCGATGGAGTCATCGTATCCAACCACGGTGGTCGAGCTCAGGAAACCGGCTTGGCAACTTTGAGCAGTCTACCTGAAGTAGTGACAGCCATCGATGGAAAGATTCCTGTTATGATCGACAGTGGCTTTCGGCGAGGAACAGACATTTATAAAGCACTGGCACTAGGAGCAACTTCAGTAGGCATCGGTCGCACTTACCTATGGGGATTGGCCGCTTTTGGACAGAAAGGTGTTGAGCGAGCTTTGGAATTACTTCGCCTGGAACTTCAACTAGCCATGATGTCCACCGGAGCACGTACATTAAAAGAAATCAGCCGAACCAGCATTGGGAACTCTATGCATCATTCTCTTCTCAAACGATAGAAAGCCGGACTCTGATTTGTTGGAACCAAAAATCGTGGTACACCATTAGCATCGGCAAAGTATTCCCATGAACCAGGCTGTAGTGTCGCAGACCATTCGATAATTAGAGTTTCGGACAATTCTGAATAACCAGGTGCATCCATCGGAAGCCCATCATAGAATAATATAACTCGA
>CALJGU010000145.1 GCA_938075565.1 uncultured Opitutales bacterium
ATGAGTCCTGGTCAATTTCGAGAAAGCCCTGATATTAACTGAGAACAAATTATGATAAACAAAACCTTCCTTGTATTTCTGTGTGCATTATGGGGCATATTCTTAAATGGTCTGACTGCGCATCCATCTAAGCATGCTGCCGGTGACTCTCCTGTTACTGAGCTTAAATTGGAAAGCTTGCTCTCCAGTCCTTTGGCAGGAGTCGAAGGTAAGGAAGTCATAGTCAGCAGGGTAGAGATTCCTCCTCATACCACTTTGCCCAAGCACTGGCACCCAGGTGAGGAGTTTGTGTATGTCTTGGATGGATCCGTGACTCTTTGGCAGAAAGGTAAAAAGGATATCGTTTTCGTAGCAGGAGAGGCAGGGATGGTACCGCTGAAACAGATACATACTGCTGTTACGACTGATGAAGGTGCCACCTTGGTTGTTTTCGTGTTCACGAGCAAGGACAGCCAGAGCGTATTCTGGGTGAATGACGTATCAAACCTCACGCATCGATGTGATGATAAAGTGAACTTTGTTTTTCCTCTTACTAGTTATACCCATGAAATATCGAACTTCAAACAATAGCTGCTTAGTGCTGGTAGTCGGGCTTCTGCTTTATGGATCCCTTGTGGGGCAGGATCCACCAAATGTATTGTTTATTGCCGCCGATGACTTACGGAATGAGTTGAACTGCTATGGTGCAACTCACGTTCACACGCCGAACTTCGATCAGCTGGCTGCGGAAGGTGTTCTCTTTGATCGGGCCTATTGCCAGCAGGCCGTTTGTCATCCTTCGCGGGCAAGTCTGATGACAGGGAAGCTTCCGGATACCTTGGGTATCACAAATCTTTATACCGGACTTCGGACCGCGGCACCGGATGTGGTGACACTCCCACAGCATTTTAGGAAGCATGGTTATGTCGCAGAGTCGTTTGGAAAAATCTTTCATACAGGGCATGGGCATGGAGGGGATCCTGGCTCCTGGACGGTTCAGCCGCACCGCTTCGGAGATGGGGAGCAATACATGCTGGAAGAGAACCGTGAGATGAAACGACTCAATCGCGTAAAACTGGCTGAAGCGGAGAAGGCTGGAAAGTCTCTGGCTGGTCCTAAAAATGCCTGGGTTGTAGAGAGTGCTCCGGATACATATGATGAATATATGGATGGTGCCATGATGGTAAATGCACGGGCAGGGCTAAAACGCCTGGCGGCTGGATCTCAACCATTCTTCCTCGCAGTCGGATTTTCAAAGCCTCATTTACCTTTAAATGCTCCCAAGGAGTTTTGGGATCTGTATGAGCGAGATTCTATAAAGCTACCCGATAATCCTTATCCTACGAAAGACGTATCCAAATATGCCATGCACACGAATGGCGAACTGCGGTCTTATTCTGGAGTGCCATGGAATGGAGAAATCTCCGATGAGCTGACTCAAGAACTGCGTCATGCTTACTACGCCTGCGTCAGTTATATCGATAGCTTGTTGGGAGATCTAATGCGCGACTTGGATGACCTTGGATTACGAGAGAATACCATCATCGTATTCTGGGCGGATCACGGTTTTAAGTTAGGGGAGCATACACTCTGGCACAAGCACACCAACTTCGAGTTGGATTGCCGAGTGCCGTTCATGATTTCGACTCCGGGTTATCGAAACGGCCAGCGCACAGGATCCCTGGTCGAGCTGCTCGATATCTTTCCAACGCTCTGTGATCTAGCCGGGCTCCCTACACCAGGCGACCTTGAAGGAAAGAGCCTTTTGCCCATTCTGCAGGATCCCCACAACTCCATCCGTTCCTATGCACGCAGCCAGTATCCTCGTGGTAGGAACATCATGGGCTACACGATCAAAACGGACCGTTACCGCTATGTGGAGTGGACCGTGATTGATTCAGGCAAAGTGGTGGAACGAGAGCTCTACGATCACTTTACCGATGGCGATGAGAATGTGAACCAGGCAGGGAACGCTAGCTATCATGGTGAAATGTCCAGACTGGCGGCGCTGCTACGAAACTCTCGAAAGTCGTAATATTTTATTCTGCAACTGCCAGATCCAGGATGGGTCGAGCGTTTGAAAGAACCTCCTGTTCTCTTTCTTCCGCAAGCTGTGTGAGCATTGATACGACCTTTGATTATTCCGGATAGAGATCGTTCAGTTCCCTTGGATCATCTTTGAGATTTGTTCTTTTTTCGCCGTGCATCCTGAGGTTATCAGGCAAGCCACTACAAAGCAATGAAGGTAGCACCTTAGGTTGCCAAACTGTTGCTTGCGAGCTGTCATACTAAACAGTCTCCACCTTGTGAGTCTTGATGTAGTCGGGATCGATGGTGACGCCCAAGCCAGCGCCCATGGGGACTTTAATGACGCCATCGATACTTTCGAAGGGTTCAGCTTTGCTTTCGACTGGAACTACGGTTCCGTTGGCGTCGCGGGTATGAAACATTTTGAATTCGTGATAATCGGATGTGGCTGGGCAAACGGATACCATTTGTAGCATATAAACGTATCCCAGGCCCCCGCCGGAGATGTGTGGCGTGATGGTTAGTCCTGCGGCTTCGGCCATCCTTGCTACCTGCATGGAACGGATCATACCCCCACAATAAAAAGTGTCGGGTTGAATGACCTGGAAGACTTCATTGCCAATCAAATAACGAAAGAGGTGCATGTTGAATTCTTCTTCGCCACCAGCCATGGGAATGGTGAGGGCTTCCTCGACTTGTTTCTGTTCCTCGTACCAATTCCAGGGCACTGGCTCTTCCCAGAAATAGTAATTATACTCTTCCAGAATCTTGCCGATACGAATGGCTTCGGCGGCATCGTAGGTTCCGTTGCCATCATTCATTAGGACCATCTCGTCTCCAAACATTTCGCGCGTCATCCGAATAAGTGTTTCGGTACGTCTTGGAGCATTTTCGTTGTTCTGTCCAAGGTTGTCACCTGCTCCGGCTCGTATCTTGATCGCCTTAGCTTTGGTTGCTTCCCAGTCTTGGCGGACAAGCTCGAGGGATGCTTCAGGTTCGCTTCGTCTAAGATCGCCCAGCCGAGTGCCAAGATAGATGTCGACCTTGGGATTGAGCAGATCACCAATCAGTTGTCCCGCCGGCTTGTTGGCGATGTTGCCCAGCATATCGAGGATGGCGAACTCGATGCCTGCGATCTGAACGCACAGTGGAATACCCTGACGTTTGATGTTTCTTTCGTGGGCGTTGAAAATGAGTTGGTCGAGATCTCGCGCATCTTTGCCAACAAAGTGATTGCGCAAGTTATGCTGAACCATGGGCCAACTCGACTTGGCGATAAAGGGATGTCCTATGGAAAAACCCTCTGCTCCGTCTTTAGATCGAACTCGATAAATGCAATTGCTCCGGTCGCGCAGTAATTCAAGGGATTCGATAATGACCGAATCAGGAAACAGTTCTCGTTTTAAGACCGGCTTTTTTAGAACCTCGTCCAGGATTCCATAGTTGGATTGAGCTCCTGATGAATGGGAGGTGAGGGGTAGGGTCGCTGCGGCGCCTCCGGTGATTAATGTGGATTTAAGAAATGAACGTCTATCAATTTTCATAGGAATAGGGGTGATGATCACATCCTATTCGTACGTTCGATCTTAGAGCAATCCGTAATCGGAAGTCAGAGACAAATAGCCTCGGTCTTGAGGCCTTCGGGTTTTATCACCTGGACGGTGATATCCTTAATCTAGGACGGGAGGGAAGGAGCCTTCTCTTCTCCGTCGTTGATGACGGATAACAATGACTACAGCCAGAGCTAAGCCGCCGGCTAGTCCATAGTTTGAAGGCTCTGGAACGGCAACTCCTGCAGCTCTTGCCAGGGCTACTCCGTTCTTGAAATTGAATTCAAGTCGAGCAGAAGGGTAGAGGTGACCATTTTCTCCACCATCCTGACTGCCAGGAGGGGCTAAATCTTTTCCACCGAACATGCCGGTCTGGTTTTCAGAACTCGCTCCCATTGCGAACTGTCCGCCTTGGTTGGTCCAGATATCGATGAGAGCATCGGAGTTCAGGTAAAAGTTTACCCAAGATCCATCGCTCGACGAATCGACTGTCGTGGACGCATACTTCGTGCCTGATGTTAAATCTTGAACGCCGTCGTCCCATTCTGAAGTCGTGCCTGGTGGCGAAAAGTAGGTGTTGAAGTCCGTATCAAACATCGACTTGTCACTCGAGTAATCCCAGAGAGATATTTCTGCGGGTGAGCTAGTGTTATCAAAGCCTTGATCAAACAATAGGAAATCTCCGGCTTTAACATCGGCGGGATTTTAGATCGATAAAGTCACAGATTCAATCGCCTGAGCAAAGTCGGGGATATCGAACACAAAATAGGGTATTCCTATTAAGGAAGTTACCGGGTCCATGCCTAAGCGGTAGCTTTGGGAGGAGGAGTCGTGAGACATGCCATAGGGACTGAGCTCGATATTACCTTGTTCAGAGCTATGGAGCACCAGTTGTGAGAAGAGGGTTTGGTTTCCTAAGAATAAACCGACAAACAAAAGGCAGAGGGAAAGGGTTCTGGAGTGCATGCAATAGGATGATTTGCTACAGATTCGTTTCTTCACGTGGTTAGTATTAAGTTGTACTCCTGTCCTGTAGTAGTTTAATTCCCTGCAGAATGTTGAGTATTTCCATGTGAAAGAGTTATTGAAAAATGCCTACGCTAGTGCGAAAGCCAACTCTTTTTTAGGTAGATTTTGACAAAAACCCTAACTTTTTTGCGTATTTGGACTAACTCGAGGTCGAAATTGCTAGGGATTTCCTTCCCCAGGCGTAGAAGCCCGCTCATTCGCTTCCCGGGCTTTAAACCTGCTTTTGGGGCTCCCTAGAGCCGAATACTCCCCTGATAGATCTATAATTAGACCATTTCCAGACCCGTCATAGTGCCGGTACTGGTGGCAAACTTATCGGTCTCGAGCCCCACTCTTTGTAGAGCGCTCACGAAAAGGTTGGGAAGTGGATAGTTGTTATCCTGATCAAAAGCGATGTGCTGGCCGTGTTTGAAGCCTCCTCCGGCAAACAGAACCGGCATGTTTTGGTTATTGTGAGAACTAGCGTTACCAAGATTGGAGGTCATGAGGACCATGCTGTCGTCGAGTAGGTTGCTGTCACTTGATGGTGTTTCTTTCAATTTGCGAACAAATCCCCCCCAAGCTTTCACCAATTCTGATTCTACGAGCGTCAACTGATCGATCTTGGTTTCATCCAGGCCGTGGTGACTGAGTGAGTGGTAGCCTTCTTCGACTCCTTCGATGGGAATCGCTCCTCCGTTACCATTCAGGTGAAGGGTCATGAAACGGGTCGAGTCGGTTTGTAATGCCAGATACATGATATCCAGCAGCAATCTCTTTTTGCGAATGACGGCATTGTTGTCGGCGATATTGATCGGCCGGGTCATATTGACTTTTGGCTTCGGTCGCCCCGCCCATGCTTCAGCCTCGGAAAGGCGATGTTCGAAATTGCGGACGGAGGTGAAATACTGGTCGAGTTTTTCGCGGTCGGCTTTTCCAACATCCTTTTGCAGGCGCTTCGCGTCGTCCGACACAACATCCATGATGCTACGTCCTTGTCGCAGTCGGGACTTCTGTTGTTTGATGGCTGCCGGTGTGTCGGTGACAAACAACATGTCGAAGAGTTTCTCTACGGAATACTCTGCCGGAATCATACTACCGTTTTCGGTATAAGAGGGACTGTTGTTGGTGTTGACGTTCAGTGCTAAAGACGGATAGCGTGTATAGTATCCCAGATGTTTCGCCATGTATTGATCTACAGATATCGAGTTTCTGAATACACCATTGGGGAAGTAGGGAGCTCCGGTAAGAATACTGCCTTCCGCTTTGTGTCCACCGGATACCTGCGGATGCGAAGATCCGGTCACGATCGTCATATCGTTTTGTAGGTCCTTGATCTTATCCAAGTATAGGGAAGGGGTGTAACCGAATCCTGATTCGGTGGGATTAAGGTTAGGAGCATGCAGTCCAAGTGCGAGGCTTACACTAACGAAGCGTTTCGGTTGGGTTGCCGCCGATGAGGCTGCAAACGCAGGAATCATCGAATCGAGCCAGGGAAGTGCCATCGATACTCCCGCCCCTTTGAGGAAAGTTCGGCGGGAAACGTTTTTAGAGAAACTGAAATTTACGCGTTTCATAGGGTAGGGCTTAAAGGGTTCTTTTGAAAACGATTGAGACGCATCAGATTACTTATTTAGAAAAATGGGACTTTGCACCACGGCGTGAATGAGTGATCGGAAGCCGTAGCTTTCGTCAGAAATTTGATGAATGATATCTTCCATGACTTCACGGTCCGCAAACTCAATGCTCGCACCGGTAGAGTAGATAATACATTTCTCCACCAGGTTGTGGGCAATCTTTTCCGGTTGGTTGAGGAGAATCGCCTTGAATTCCTCCATTGAATTGAAGGGCGTTCCGTCTGGCATTACAAAGCTCGGATCTACTTCCGGCCCGGATTGCCATCGTCCCTTCTCTTGAATTGCCCGGTAGTTTTGACGCCAGCCTCCAATCACATCGTAGTTTTCCAAAGCAAATCCAGGAGGATCAATCTTTACATGGCATGCGGCGCAATCCGGTGTATTTCGATGCTTGTCCAATTGCTCGCGAATGGATTGAGCTCCACGAATATCTGGCTCAATGGCCGGCACATTGGCTGGAGGAGGCAAGGGCTTTTGACCCATAATCTTTTCCATCATCCAAACGCCTCGAACGACTGGTGAGGTAGTCGTGCCATTGGCTGTAACTTTATGGACGCTCGCATGTGTGATGATTCCACCGCGGCGATGCTCGGGCTTCAATGTGACTTTCCGAATGTCAGTTCCACTAACTCCTTTGATTCCGTAGTGGTGGGCGAGTCGTTCGTTGAGCATTGTGAAATCTGAATCGATCACGTTGGTGACACTTAAATCATCGCGAATCATTTCTCTTAAGAACGCGTGTGTCTCTCCGACCATCGCCTCTTGGAGAATGAGATCAAACTCTGGATACAATTTAGAATCGGGAGTCGTAAAGTCGATGTCCTTAAGATTGAGCCATTGATCAGTGAATTCCTTAATAAACACCTCTGACCTTGGGTCATCGAGCATGCGGTTCACTTGTTGTTTCAAAATCGATGGTTTGCTCAGTTTCTTTTGCTTGGCCAGGCCGAGTAGTTTATTGTCTGGGAAGGTGCCCCAAAGAAAATAGCTGAGTCGTGAAGCGATGCTGTAGTCATCCAACTTTCCAACCGGTTCGTTGAAATATAAAAAGCGGGGTGAGCACAGTAGGGCACGATAACCACTATAGATGGCCTCCTTTAGAGGAAGTCCTTCATCGAGGGTCTCAAATGCTAGAGCCAGGTAAGGCGCTAATTCATTTTCTGAAACCGGTCGGCGGAAGGCTTTAATGGCAAACCGTTCCATGAGGCGGGCCAAATCGCTTTTCGGATTCGAACTGATCAGCTGCTGGTCTTCTACCTGGAGGTTTCCAAAAAGCTGTCGTCGAAGATCCTTCGGTGTAGGGCCTTTATAAATACGTTCCATCTCGATCCAATCCATTGCGACCTTGGAAACGGTAGGGTCTGTGAATGTCTCTTCGTTAATTGAACCAGCCCCGACACGTTTCAAGGTGTAATCAAACGGTCGGATCTCAAGCCTGTGTCCTTCGAGGATCCAAGCGGTGAATTCATACACTTCAGGCTCCAGGTTTGCCTGGAAGCTTCCTACCCAAAACATAAGCGGCGCTTTCGCATAGCAGAAGCCGCTACGAACGGCGGTCCATACTCCTCGTCCTTCGGGTGGATCAATAGCGTGGGCGCTTACTCGGATGCGGTACCACCCACTTTCCGGTACGGTGGTTTCTTCCATTCTTCCCTGGTAATTTCCGGAGTTGGAAACTGAAACAGCCTGGTCATTCCAGAGCCAAGGGCCTCGGTTTCTACTCGGGAAGCTGGCAATATCTGTTCCATCTAGCTGAACATTAAAAGCCTCAGCCGGTGCAAGCGCGCGGTTGAAGGCTTCGTCCAAACCTGCATCCGCAGCAGCCAAGTAGGTTTGCAACAGGTGGTAGGACATCTGTTGTGCATCAGCTACATTATTGAATCCTTCCTGTGTGGCATCCTCAGGGATCAATCCGCTTAATGGAATATCAACGCCCAGAAGGTCCTGGACCGTCTTTTCGTATTCGGCACGATTGAGACGACGAGATCTTACACGACCAACCTCTTGTTGTTGTTTTGTGGATACCTCGTGGAGTGTTTCTCCTAAGGCCGCAATGAAGTCTGACTTCTCATCTGCTGGAGGTTGCATGTCCTCCTCAGGAGGCATCTCTCCGTCTTTTACTCGATCGAACATTAGAGTCCATTGATTCATGGAACCAAGATCGTTGGGATCGAACTTGGCGTTCTCCAGATCCAGACCGCCTTCCTTATCGACCTCGTTGTGACAGTCGAAGCAGTTTAGGTCGATGAAGTCATGCACCGATTTAGAAATGATATGCTCCGATTGGGCAGAGACAGCAATCGGGACGACTAGTAAACTGGCGAAAATCAGGGAGCGCATACTTAGCTCTTTGCTTTCTCGGGTTTGAGGATTTTGTGAGGGGCGGGCTGAAAGCGTCTCAAATGCGTTGCCCAGCTTTTGTTTTTAGAATCCTTGACCGACCAAATCTTGATGTCGTCGAGTTCGACTCGTCCGCCACGAAATCCGGCTACTCCGAATCCATCCTTCTTTGAATCCAGACTTGGGTGTTTCCCATAGAGTATCGGGCCATGAGAAAAGCGTATCAGAACTTCGTCACCTTTGATTTCTGCGAGCGCGTGATACCAGGTATCCGGTTCCAACTTGAAGTTGGAATCATGATCCAATTGGACGGATTCACCATTGGCTAACAATTGGGCTCCTTGGTCGCTCCAGAATATGCGAGCCTTATGATGGCCGAACTCTACGAACGGGCAGAGGGGTGTTTGATCCCCTTTAAGAAAGCGAATTGAAAATTGGATGGCATACTCTTGGGGACAGGATGGAATCGAGAGACGTGGCTCGAGTCCCTGGTGGTGATCCTGACTCGCTTGAAATGCTTTTGTGGAAGGTTGTCCGCGGAGGACATCATTCTTTATGGCCCAACGAGTATGCTGCCGGGGCTTCCAGTTTTCCTTTTCGAGCTCCTCGGATTTCGAGAAATCGGCATCGAGAACCAATGTATCCAATTGGACCAGTTGAGGAGACAGGGATTCAGCGGTAACCGATTGCGTGGCTAATCCAAGCAACAAGAAGCCTAGGGTAAATCTGTAGTTCATTAGGGTAGGGACGGTAGATTATCAGTGAACTTAGATCGGTTTGCTTCCCTTTCGCAAGCGGTGAAATTTGTTGTTTGGCGACCCCATGATAGAATTATGGTACATTTGCCGATGGAATTCCTCTGGTTTGCTACGGTTCAAATTCCCTTTGTTTCGGGGTATTTATCTATATTTCCCGCCTAGTAGAGCCGAAAGCCTACGCCTTGGAACGGTTTCAAACTGTCCGCAAATCTCCGACTGGACAAATAAGATTCGATTGCCACACTGGGGGTTATGTCAGAACTACCCACTAAAAATACACCCGAAGATACTCCTTCTAAACTTTCCCGTCGTAAGTTCGGTAAAGTGTCCGCCACCGCTGCATCTGCGGCCTTTGGCTTTCAGTTTATTCCAAGCCATGCCTGGGGCAAATTAACCAAACCAACGCTGGTAGCGATTGGTATCGGTGGTAAAGGAAACGCCGACACCCGCGGCTGCCAGGATGCCGGTTTCGATATCGTCGGTCTCGTCGATGTGGTTGATTCCACCAAGTTTGACGGTAAGGCGCGCAGTAATCGCCGCTTGAAGTCTGTTGATGAAGTGCGTAATCGTTACCCCAAAGCCCAATTCTGGACCGACTACCGTGAAATGATCGCGGAGATGGAAGGAAAGGTTGATGCCGTTACGGTTACACCACCTGATCACCATCACTTCCACGCGTCCGCCCTAGCGATGCAGGCTGGTATGCATGTCTATTGCCAGAAGCCTTTGACTCACGGTATTTGGGAAGCTCGGATGCTTGCCCAGATCGCCGCTGAAACCGGTGTGAAAACCCAAATGGGCAACCAGGCTCACGCCGAGGATCACATGCGTCGTTGTGTGGAACTCATTCGTGCAGGAATCATCGGCAAAGTAAGAGACGTTCACATTTGGACCAACCGTCCGATTTGGTCTCAAGGATTTCAAAAACCACCTACCAAGCAAGACGTCCCAGAATGGATCGACTGGAAGCAATGGGTAGGCCCCGCAGCACACGTTGATTATAATGAGAATATCGCACCATTCTCATGGCGTGGATGGTGGGAGTATGGAACGGGTGCTCTCGGTGACATGGCCTGCCACATTATGGACATGCCGCACTGGGCATTGATGCCAGGTGCACCGAAGAACGTTACAGCTGAGCAATCCGGCGCCACTGATATTTCACCTCCGATTAATTCGAAGATTACTTGGGAGTTCGAACCGAATCAATACACGCACAGCCGCGGTGTTCGTTTCAATTGGTATGATGGTTACCTCGATGCCAAGTTCGATCGCAAGACCTGGAAACTCGTTAAAGGCAGCGAAGAATATAACCACCCATCAGCTGAAGTTTTGGATGGTCGTCCATTTGATGACTACGGTTGCGTGATCATTGGTGAAGAAGGTAAAATGTTCTTCCACCGCCACAACGAAAACTGGGTGATTAATCCAACCACAGCGGTTGATGGATTTACCTGGCCTGCAAATTCGATTCCTCGTGCCACGAACGAAGAGAATTACGACGAGTTCTATGACGCAGTAGTTGGTAAGGTAGTTAAATGCCAATCCAACTTCGATCACGCTGGACCGTTTACAGAAACCATCTTGTTAGGTGTGGTTGCTCAGCGCTCTCCAAACGAGAAACTCCAGTGGGATGCCGAAAAGATGGAAATCAAAGGCAAACCCGAACTTAAGAAATACATCCAGCGCAAGTACAGCAAGGGCTGGAAGTGGAAAGCTTAGTTCTCGTTTCAAAATAAACTTTCAAAGGGCAGTTCCAATCGGGGCTGCCCTTTTTCATGTTCCCGTAGCCACGGTCGTGTTCACGAGTGAAACGAGAAGGCCTGACAACCGTGGATCCGATGGAGAATTTCGGGAGCTATTCGAATCGAGAGCAAGCTCCCTCCTACATCTTGTGGCAGTGGTTTCTTGGAAGGTAGGGCGGGATCGCCGAGCCCGCCGTTTCGGAAGCATAAGTAACGTGAGGCATTTGTTGTATGAAAAAGGTTTCTACCCTTAATTTCAGTTTTCCGACAATTGACTGGAATCACTATCCACTTCATGGTCGCATGAATACATGGCCCTGTGGAATAGCGACGAAGAACTCTTTCAACTCGCCCGGCGCGAATTGTTTACCGCTGTCGTAGGCGACGTGCTCGACAAGATGGGACTGCTCAAACAGTTCCTCCCGCCGTCGATCAAACCACTTGATGATTCCATGGTGGTGATTGGTCGGGCCATGACAGTTTTGGAGCAGGACCTTGATCAGTTGGACAAGGAGCCTGACCAGAATGATTTCGGGCTCATGTTTGATGCCTTGGATGGCTTGCAAGCAAACGAAGTCTATGTCTGTAGTGGAGCTTCTCCTAGCTACGCTTTGTGGGGAGGGCTCATGAGCACAAGAGCTCTCAAGCTCGGCGCTGTCGGAGCCGTCATGAATGGTTACTCCCGCGATACGCCTGAAATCCGTGAGCTTGAATTCCCTACATTTTCATTAGGTACCTACGCCCAAGACCAAGGACCGCGCGGAAAGGTGGTTGATTATCGATCGCCGATTGATTTTGGCGGAATCCCAGTTGCTTCGGGTGACATTGTTTATGGCGATTTGGACGGTGTTCTGATTATTCCCTCAAATGCGGTTGAAGAAGCTTTCACGAGTGCCTTGGAAAAAGCACGAGGTGAGAAGCTGGTACGAAAGGCACTTGAAGATGGTATGCCTGCGAAAGAAGCGTTTGAGGAATTTGGTATTATGTAATCGGATACTTTTTTGTTGGCTGCGGTGAAGGAAACTGATCCCTGCCTCGTAGCTCGAGCACCAGAAAGTTTTTATTGGCCTATGGCTTCGTACTTGTGCTAGTGCTGGTAGCTTATTTTTCAATGCCTCCCGAGAATACAGAAAAAAGCCGCTGGTTCGCAGAACATCTTCAACCGCATGAGCCTATGCTCAGGGCTTGGTTAAAGAGTCGGTTCTCAAAGGGCGTTGATGTGGATGATATTATTCAGGACGCATTTCTGAAAGTGCTGAAGGCCCGCGAAAACAGAGAATTGCATTCACCCAAGGCGTTCCTTTTCGCGACGGCGCGCAATATGGCCCTCGATGTAGTGAGACGGTCAAAAATTATTCAATTTGATTCTTTACCCGAAAATGAACTCTCGGACGTCTTGGATGATAGTGACTCTGTTCAAGAGTCGATTGAACGTAACCAAGAGTTAGAAATGTTAACCAAAGCCATACAGTCATTACCTGCCAGATGTCGCCGTATATTTACACTGCGAAAAGTGTATTGTATGTCGCAGGCTAGTATTGCTGAAGAATTAGGTATCTCGGTCAACACGGTGGCCACTCAATTGAAAATCGGCGTTCGGAAATGCAGCGCTTTTATGCACGAGCATAGTGGAAAATGAACGATCCTGAACAGTCTCCTAATGAGGAACACCGAATCGATGAGGAAGCTCTCGACTGGGTCATCAAGCTGGATGGTGATTTAAACTCCGCAGAACAGGATGCATTTTTTGACTGGTTGGCCGCTGATGCTCGCCACGGGGAATGGTTTGCCAAACATAAGGCTGACTATCAGCAATTTGATCCCCTGGTGCAATGGCGTCCAGAACACAGCGATAAGCCCAATCCGGACTTGTTGGCGACCTCTTGGATAAAACAACCTTGGTTTTTAAGTTTATCCTCCCTTGGAGTAGCGGCCGTATTGCTGTTTGGTTTGTTCGTCTGGAGTCCCTGGAATAAAAACCAAAATTTTAATGGATTCCTCCCAGAAAAGGGTGCGATGGCTCTCGATTATCAGATCCATCGACTGCAGGATGGGTCTATCGTTGAACTTAACATAGGGGCGCAGATCGCAATTCGATATTCGGGTGAAGAAAGGCGTGTAGATCTCCTGTCGGGAGAAGCGTATTTCGAAGTCGCAAAAAACCCGAATCGACCATTCATTGTAAGCGCTCGCGGGATTGATGTAAAAGCTGTGGGCACGGCTTTTAATGTGAAGCTGGAAGGTGATTCCTTGGAAGTTTTGGTAACTCATGGACGGGTGCTGATGGATTCATCAGCTTTGGTTAACACCAGTGATCTTGTTGGCACGGACGAGCCAATTGTGCTTACTCCAGAGTTGGGAGCTGGTCAGCGGTCCCTCGTTTCATTTATTACTGAAGTGGTCCAACCTGAAGTCGCTGAAGTTACGGAAGAGGAGGTGGATGAGGAATTAGCCTGGAAGCACCAAGTGCTTGAGTTTACCTCTCGTCCGCTGGGTGTAATCGTCAGGGAATTTAACCACTACAACACCCGACAAATAACTATCCAGGACAAGGATCTATACGATATGGAGATTACTGCTACATTCCGGTCCTATAACTTGGATGGCTTTGTGAGGCTGCTGGAATTGACCGGCCCGATTAGGTCCACCATAGAAAACGACGAATCGATTACTCTGACTCGAGAAGTATCAATCGATTAAGGAAGATTTGAGAAAGGAACCTTGGGGCAATTGGCTCTCAAAAGCGTGGAATTTGGCAAGCTGACTGCCCGTTCTATTTGGTCCACTTGGGATTCTCTATAATTTTAATTTATTTTTTCACCCGATCAATCAGTATGATCGTCTCTGGAGTAGTAGACTATTGCTCCATGGCTACAAATGAACCGAACCACGCTCTGGCTATCGCCCTGCGGCTTAGGCAAAATACGCCTATTGCTCATTTTCTTGGGTACGCTTGCTTCGTCCTTGCATGGTTTGGATCACGTTGCTTTGGAAAGACATGTCTTCGAAATCAAGTCTGGGGAGGCTACATCGACCTTACCTCAAGTCGCACGACAAGGCAGCGTAGACGTTATGTTCGCCGTGGGGATTGCGAAAGGGGTTCAGACAAACCCGGTCGATGGGGTTCATACTCCCTTGGAAGCACTGGAAATCATGCTGGCGAATTCGCCGCTGAAAATCGTGGAGGACCGAGAGACTGGCGCCTTTGCAATCATCCGTGTATCTGAGGAAGTAATCTCCGCACCCAAGCCTGACCCGACACCTACAAAACTCGTTACAGAACCTAGAACTACTCCAGAAGATATGACCCAGAAAAAAGGATTATTCCGCAGCCTCCTTGGAGGGGTTGCCGCCGTACTTACCTTTAGTGGAAATACAACCAACGCGCAGGAGGCTGATGAGGAAATCGTCACTCTTCAGGCCTATGAAATTTACGGGGCTGCCCAGGCCGCTTCGGTGGAAAGGCAAAAGCAATCTGACATTATTGGCAGCTATCTTAGCTCCGATGCACTCAGTGAATTACCCGATGATGACTTGGGGGAAGCGCTATCTCGTTTGGCCGGCGTCAACGTGGTCGGCGGTCAGGGAAACGCCGAAGGCAGTGTCACCATTCGTGGTGCGGATGGTCAGTACAACACCATCAGGATCAACGGTGCCTCACAAGCCAACGCCCGGCTGGGTTCCCGGAATTTTGACGTGACCCAAATACCATCCGAAATGGTATCAGGTGTAGAGATCATTAAAAGTATTACCGCCGAGCATCCTGCTGATTCCATCGGTGGATCCGTCAATGTCGAAACGGCCAACGCCTTTGACCTTGGCCGTAAGACCTCTCGTTACAAATTCGAAGTTCGCAATCGTGATCAAGGGGACGAGAACGGCTGGGGTGTGAACTTTGTCCATTCCGACATTCTCGATGCTTTTGGAGGAAAAGGTAATCTTGGTATCTTGTTCAACGTCAACTACGTCGACGAAGACCTGGTAGAATGGTCTACCCAAAACCGCTTTCTGGATCAGACTAACCGTACACCCCATAAATCGGATCCTAACCGGGACAGCTTTCTGGAGCAAACCGTACTGGCTGTGAATCCCAATGCATCCATTCCCATCTGGGATCGTTTTGACCCGAATGAAGTTCGCACCACACGGGATGAGTTTACCTTCAATGCCAGCATTGACTTGATTCTTTCAGATACTACCTCGCTTTATTTTCGCCCCTGGTATCAAAAAGAAAGGGATGTTCGAGACAGCTTTGCTTTCCGGGTGGATCGATTGGAGCGCGCGTTCCGCGGAAATTACTGGTTCCTGGATGACGCGGGTAACCCCTTGGGAGAATGGATCGAAGATGATGATGATCCCGTTTTGGGAAGCGAAGGTGATACCTTTGTTCAGGCTACAGACGGCAGTGGAAACATCATCGTAACGCCGGATTTCGAAGCCAATTTCGACGGCCGGGTGGATCGAATCATCACCGGCAGTAATATTGACAGCGAAACCTACACCTTTGATTTCGGTGGCGAAACACAGTTGGACCGAGGTTTGATCGAATACCGGGTACTATTTTCAACAGATGAAGGTGATAACTTCCGACGCCAATGGCGTTTCCAGGAGGATTTCCGCAGAACGACTGCCGGTGATCCTCTCAGAGCTCGTTGGAACGGCGCTACACCTTTGCCAACCTTTTCGGTGTTTGAAGTAACCGAAGGCCGCGGCCATGTCCCTTCCAATGGAGGTGTGAATGTATTCAGCGATGCCAACCGAAGTTTTAGCAACACCTCCCCACGTTTTCTTTATGAAAATGTAACTGAGGATGTACTCTTGGCCAGTTTCGACGTCGAGCAGGAGGTGAATGACTTTCTGATGCTTAAGGCGGGTGCCCGTTTCCGTAGCGCCAAGCGGGACAACCAGACCACCGAATTATTTATCAACCCGATCGAAGGAAGCAATGCGGTCTATCCAGCCGGTCAATTTGCTGATCCAGCTGATGGCAACTTTACCCTTTGGGATGGCATCTATTCCGATATCGCCGGTCCTTTTGTGAGGGCGGATCCGGCTTATGATTTCTTTTTCAGTGACTATCAATCCAGTCCTGACAACTGGGAATGGAACCGCTCGGATTTGCGGGACGCAGCCGATACGGCTGAGTTGCAGGAAGACATCATGGCTGGTTACATGCAGGGAACCTTTCGCTGGGACAACTTCACTCTGGTGACTGGTCTTCGCGTGGAGAGCACACAATTGGATACAACCTGGAAGCCTTCTAACTTCATCATTGATGGAAGTAATATTCCGAACCTCAATTCGGACCAGCAGGGCATTCTTAATGAAATCCTGCAGGAAGGCGTTCAGGATCTCGGATTTGTCGGACCAGACGGCACCTTTTCTTTTGGTGATATTGTGGATGATATTCGCCGTACTAATAGCTACGACAATGCGCTTCCGAGTGCAGTACTATCTTACCGAGCTGGTGATAGTGGCCACGTATTCCGCTTTGCTTGGACGAACACATTGACTCGTCCGGATTACCGGGAACTGGTTCCCTTTGACTTGGGTGAAGCCAATCGTCAACTGCAGGCAGCTGGCGTGCTCAACCTGACCAATCGCGACGATGAGTTTGACTTGGGAAATCCAAATCTGCTGGAGCAGACCTCTGAAAACTTCGATCTGGCTTGGGAATATTATTTTGGCCCACAGCAACGAAATATGATTTCGGTGACGGCTTTCAAAAAGGACCTCGAGGATTTCTTGCTCGAATACACCTTTCAGCGGGACATTGAAGTACTGGTGGATCCGGAAGATGCGAGTCTGGGAACGGAAATGGTAACCTCTGACACCAATTTCTGGACCAATGCATCTACCAGAAGTATCGAAGGGGTGGAGTTCACCGGTTATTTCAACTTTGAAGACCTGCTCCCGGAATGGGATATCCTGGATGGACTCAGCTTCGTACCCAACTACGCCTACATTACGGGTGACCAGAGTGATCCGGTCTTCGACGAGGATAAGTTGGCAGACGGCGTTTTCGATATTCTTGGATACCAACTAACGGACTCTCTGACCAATCAGGCTAAAGAGATCTACAACCTCCAGTTGTTCTACGAGCGGGAGCGCTTCAATGTACGTCTCTCTTATAACTGGATCTCAAGTTTGCAGCGGACACCGTCCACGGCTGCCATTTCGGCCATAACCTTTGATCGTGAGCAGGAGAACCTGGACCTTTCTGTTCAGTATCGCTTGTTTGCCGACAAAGACATCCGTCTGTTCTTTGAAGCTGATAACCTCACAGACACACCGAACGACGAACGCTATATCGGACCGACCGCCGGACTTTTTACAACGTCCTACCAGACCATCGGTCGCAGATACGTTTTAGGCGTGCGAGGTTCTTTCTAGTATAAATGTTTTGTGGAGTCCCCGGGAGCCAATTCCGGGGACTTTTTTTTATCCAAGGGTTTTATACTGTTCGCTTCCGGTCTTGGATGCCTAATTTACACCTATGGTAATTATGAGAATTGTCCTGATAGTGAGCCAGATGTTTGTCGTTTTCAGCATATTTGGAAACCAATGGCAGTCCACAGACATTCGAATAGCTTCCCGATGGGCCAAGGAGGTGACTCCTGAAAATGTCTGGCAGGAATACCCGCGACCGCAGTTTCAGCGGGCGGACTGGATGAACTTGAATGGGCTTTGGGACTTTGCCCTGCAGAAAAAAGCGGATCCGCAGCCTGAAGCGTTCGAGGATAAGATCCTGGTACCGTTCTGCGTCGAATCATCTCTGTCTGGCGTCGGTGAAAAAGTAACACCGGAGGACCGGCTCTGGTATCGGCGGACTTTTCAGTTGCCCGACGACTGGGTGGCCAAGGAAGTACTCCTTCATTTCGAGGCGGTTGATTATGCGACGGTCGTATGGGTCAATGGCGCTTACATCGGGTCACATAAAGGAGCTTTTGACCGCTTCTCATTTAAGATAACGCCGTACCTTCGTCAGGATGGACCGCAGGAAATTGTGGTTGCTGTCGACGACTTAACTAGCTTTGGAGCTCAAGCACGAGGTAAACAAAGCCTCCATGAGTCAAAGATCAGCTACACTCCGGTGAGCGGCATCTGGCAAACCGTTTGGTTGGAGGCGGTGTCGCCCGAGGCTTACATTGGAGAAGCCAGGGTGATTCCCGATATCGACCGTGAGGTGGTATCCGTTCTTCCACTACTCGACGAAGCATCCCGAACCGGTCATACAGTGCAGATCAAAGTGTCTGCTGGAAAGAACCTCGTAGCCGAGACGACGGTTGCTGCGCATGAGCCATCCGAGATAAAAGTTCCTTCTCCCCGCTTATGGTCACCGGATGATCCGTTTCTTTATGGTTTGCACCTGACCCTGCTCAACCTGGAGGGGAACATCATTGACGAAGTCGACAGCTACTTCGGCATGCGCAAAATCAGCCTCGGCGACCGGAATGGTTCGAAATACCTTTTTTTGAATAATAAACCGCTTTTCCACTACGGTTCGCTCGACCAGGGTTGGTGGCCAGCCGGACTTATGACACCTCCTTCGGATGAAGCTATGCGCTACGACATCGAGATCACGAAACAAATGGGTTTCAACATGATCCGTAAGCATCTCAAGGTAGAGCCGGACCGTTGGTATTACCATTGTGACAAGCTTGGCATGCTGGTCTGGCAGGACATGCCGTCCGGGATGGCAGTCGTCGATGTAAATGCGAAAGGAAAGCCTAAACCAGTTCCTCGTACGCTCAAGACCGGGCCGGATGCGCATCGGACCACGCTGGATGCGGCACAGTTTGAATGGGAATTGCGGCGTATGATCGACATTCACATCAATGCGCCAAGTATCGTTATGTGGGTGGTCTTCAATGAGGGTTGGGGACAATACGATACTCAACGGATAACGGAGTCCGTCCAGGCCTACGATCCTGCACGGCTGATCAGTGCGGCCAGTGGCTGGGCCAATCGCCCAGTGGGGGACATCCATGACATTCACTCCTATGACATAGGAATTCCTGTGCCACCGACCTCATTGGACAAGGCTTCCGTGATCGGGGAATATGGTGGCATTGCCTGGCCGGTCGACGATCACATTTGGGATTCAACGATACCACACTGGGGGCACCAACTAGTTTACTCGGAAGAAAAACTTCTGCGGGCCTATCAAGGCCTGTTTGATCAGGTGCTGGACATGCAGCGCACGAAAGGGTTGTCGGCGGCCGTCTACACACAGATTACCGACATTGAAGGCGAAATGAACGGCCTCATGACCTACGACCGGGAATTGATCAAGATCCCGCTTGAGTCACTGCGAAACATTCACTCTCAGATATTTGAGGAAGATGAATAGTATCCATAAATTAATTACAAAGTTTCTCGTGACCCTAATGGCAATGGGGGCCTCTGCGCTTGTTGCTAACGAAACGGATAGCTTTTCTTGGGACCATATGGAAAAGCTCCGGCAATCCATAGTGGTTCCGGAATTTCCGGATAGGGATTTTCTCGTTCAGGATTTCGGCGCCATACCCGATGGTAAAACCGATTCTACCGAAGCCTTTCGGAAAGCCATAGCCGCCTGCTCCAAGGCCGGCGGCGGCCGAGTCGTCGCCTCCGGAGGGATTTTCATAACCGGTCCGATTCATTTGAAAAGCCAGGTCAATCTACATGTATCGGAGGGCACGATACTCCGCTTTCACACGGACCGGGAAAAGTTTTTACCAGCCGTACTGACACGCTATGAAGGTGTCGAGGTCATGAGCTATTCGCCCCTGATTTATGCTTACGGGGAGACCAACATTGCCGTGACAGGCAAGGGCACTTTGGATGGAGCGGCGGATGAGACCAACTGGTGGAGTCTGATTCCGCCAAAACTCAGCCAGCTGGATCGGGAACCCGATCATACTAAAGTACTTTTGTTTGATATGGCTGAGAAGGGCATCCCGGTAACCGAGCGTAATTTCGGACTGTCTTCAAAATTAAGACCCAGTTTCATCGAACCCTATGCCTGCCGGAATGTGCTCATTGAAGACATCACCATCATCAATGCTCCGTTCTGGATGATTCATCCTGTGCTCAGTAAAAACGTAACGGTTCGAGGCGTCACCTGCACAAGTGAGGGGCCCAACAACGATGGCTGCGATCCGGAATCGAGCGAAAATGTGCTCATCGAACATTGCACATTTAATACCAAGGACGACGGGGTGGCTATCAAGGCGGGCCGCAATGCTGACGGTCGGCGCATTAACCAGCCGACCCGCAATGTCATCATTTCTAACTGCGTCATGAACACGCAGCACACTGCGATTGCCATCGGCAGTGAGATGACCGGAGGCGTGGAGAATGTATACGTCGAGAACCTGACTTGTGGAAAAATCCAACGGGTATTCCGTATCAAAACCAACAGCATGCGCGGCGGATTCGTTAGGCACGTGGGTATGAGGAATATCACCATCAAGGAAGCTACAGGAACGCTCATCAATTTTGTCACTAATTATGGCAAGGAAGAGGGACCTTTCTATCCCATCGTTGAGGATATTCACCTGAGTGACATTCACTGTATCAAAAGCGAGCAAGCTATAGAGTTTAAAGGTAAGGTCGCCATGCCTATCAAGCACCTCAGCCTATCCAATATATCAGTGAAAACGTCTGAGAAGAAATCGCTCTTTCACCACGTGGAGAATTTAACCATCGAAAATCTGAAGATTGAGACTGGGCCGTAGTTGTATGGAGTATAATTTACTGAGAATGATGAGCGTTCTGCTTTTAGGATGTTGCAGCTTGGTTTTCGGAAAGGATCAAGGACCGGAGGGCCTAGGTTCCATTTTCTTAAACGTCGAAAGGCTAACCTCTGGACCGGCGCATCATCTTTTTGGATACATTGGGCAGTCACTGACCATCCCCTGGAATGCCAGTGGCCGTTATGTGGTGACCCTGAGGACGGGTTTTCACGATCGTCTCCCGGGCACTGATGATGCAGCGGATGTGGTTCTAGTGGATACGCAGGACCAAAATAAAACCATAGCTTTGGATCAAACCCACGGGTGGAATCTGCAACAGGGGTCTATGCTTTACTGGAATCCGTTGCAGCCTGATTCTCAGTTTTTCTTTAACGATCGGGATCCCGAGGATGGACGCGTGTTTACGGTCCTTTACGACGTAAAACAACGAAAACGGCTAAAGGAATATCGATTTGAAGGAGGATCCATAGGGAACTCGGGAGTTGCTCCAAAAGGTGGTTTCTTTGCCGCCATCAATTATGGTCGATTGGCCCGACTGCGTCCTGTGACGGGTTATGCAGGAGCCATGGATGAAACTGACGGATTCCTCGCACCTGACAACGACGGCATTTTCATTATCAATGTTCAATCCGAAGAAGTTCGATTGATTGTGTCTTTCAATGAACTGTTAGGCCTCCTCCAATCGGCTCCAGCTTGGAATTTGGTGGGTAAACGATGGACACCCACACAACCATCCGAACGAAGTACCAAGTCGCTGGATCTTAGTAAGGCTTCTCTTTACATTAACCATACCCTGATAAGCCGTGACAATGAATGGATCTACTTCTTTGTGAGAGGCCAGGTGGGCACGCGTTCGCTTTGGTTGAACGCTCCCTGTACAATTAAAACCGATGGCTCCGAGCTGACACTGCACACGACCTCGATTGGCGGGCATCCTGAATGGGCCGAAGGATCGCTGATGATTGGCGCACTTGATGGACAGCAAGTCGTTTACGATGTTGCTCAGCAGGAAATTATTTCGGCTCGTACCTTGGGGAATTCAACTATTTTCCCTGATCCTGAAGGAGATGTTTCTCTGTCGCCTGATGGTCGCTGGTTCGTCAACGGATACACGAGTGAAGATCGACAATCGATCAGTTATGTAGTGATGGATCTTTCAGATGGGACGTATGCACGATCAGATCCGTTTGACCGCGGTCCCTATACGAAAGGAAATTTGAGGACGGATCCTTCACCTCGTTGGAATCGTGAAAGCAACGCTCTATTGGTCCCTGGATGGACGAAGGAAGGTACTCGGCAGTTACATGTGATACATGTAGAGGCCCAGCTCTAGGTGATCGGCTGAACGGTAAATGTTATAGATCGCTCGATTTAGTTCCTGAAACGAACGTCGCGTGAGTAAGGACCGAGTTCGAGTTGAGCACCGTCTGCTGAATCGCGATATGAGCCAGCAATCTTGAGGCGAACGATTCGCACGTCTGAAATGCCGTTTCTATTTGTCAGGCCTCGGATTAGGGATGGTTTCGGCCAATACTCATTCGCCGTGCAATCTTGGATCAGAATATTGGATATGTGGCTTAAGCCATGACGTTTCTGTACTCGGAAGTGAATGAGGCGTTGCTCGTAATCCGGGTAGTTGTTTTCAAAGTGATTCCCGATGAATCTGATGGAATGCATGTGGGTCCCATCTCGCGCATAAAGGGCCATCCCCCGGTCACATTCCATCACATGATTATTAGCAAATGTGATGTCTTTCATTTCTGACGCATGCGATTCCGTTCCTACTTTCAGGGCACTCTTTTTTGTAAGTATTATGTTATCGCGTACTACGATGTCGTAAACGTCTTCAAAGCGACCATTCCGATTCGTGCTTTTAATCGCTACGGCATCGTCACCGCAGTAAAAGAAATTCTTTTCGATCAATATATGCCTGGATGAATCTGGGTCTATTCCATCTGTGTTCGATACGTAGCGATCGTGAAGCAGCTTGAGGTTTCTTAAGGTGACATTTTCTGATCGAAGGACTTGCGTGTTCCAGGACCGTGGATCTCGGAGGATTAGATCTTCGATCGTCACATATTGGCTGTCCCGAATGGCTAAGAGTCGGCCGCTGTTACCAGTTAGATGCCTCAAGAAAGCTCCAGAGCCATCAATGGTTCCTCTACCGGCAAGCTTGACATTTTCAGCATTTTCAACCACGATAAAGGCCGCTTGCTTCTGCTCAAATTCAGCAGGATTACCGGAAGCCTGCAATAAGGCTCCGGCATCCAACCATAGTGTGGTTTCGCTTCTGAGAAATAAAGTTCCGCTCAGGTAATGGCCCGGTGGAATTCGTACCAAAGAACCTTTTGGCGCCTTGTCGATGGCTTCCTGAATCGCTGAGGTGGAATGGGTTTTTCCGCTTGGGTCTGCTCCATAGTCGAGAATATTGATTCCCCTTGGGTGGGAGTCTTCCTCTTGTTCCGGAAATATAAAAAGCCGTTCTTTCCCGTCCAGTGTCACGACCACCTTTTGTGGTAATTCCAATTTAAAATCGATTTCCTGTGAATCTACATTCACGACCGGATCTATACCTACTGACCTTGGGCCTACTTCTACAGAATGAAATGGCCGACGAATTTCTAAATGAATGTGTATCTTACTGTTTACGAGATGAGGAAATTGAGCGTAATGGATATCCTTAAACTTGTAAACGAAGGTAGGTTCTCCGTTGATTTCCATCTCGAATCGATTACTGGAAAACGCCTTAGGAGTAATGGGATAATTTGCGAGTAAGGTCTTGCACCCCATTAGGACAGCAAACGCTATAAAAACTTGGACGTATCGCCGTTGATGAATGGGGGCGGATTTGAAAAAGTTCATTTGTTAAAATGTATTGTGTTGTTTGATTGATTAATCGGGTGATCACTTAAATGGACGAACAGGGATCCAAAATAGGTGAAAAATATTAGAACCTTGATTTGTAAGTGGAGTATCGTCTGTTTGCAGATAAAGACATGCGCTCGTTCTTCGAGGGAGATAATCTGCCAGACCATGGCTCGCCGATACATTTTGGGTGTTAGAGGATCTTTCTAGTATCACCAACAAATGCCACTAGTCCCCGGGGCTTTTTTGATTTAGTAACATTGTCATTGAGAGTTTACATACTCAATATCCAATACTTGTTAACAAATCTTCTACACATAATGCGTATAAAATTTCTCTCCATTCTGATACTGTCATCTTTTTTTGCTGCTTGTAGTTCCAATCAGCCTGAAGAGCTGAAGGACCATAAGCCCAACATCATCTTTATCATGGCCGATGATATGGGCTATGGTGATTTGGGCTCCTATGGTCAGACAGTAATTCAAACGCCGCATCTCGATCAAATGGCGAAGGAGGGACTCCGGTTTACAAACTGTTACGCTGGCTCAACCGTCTGTGCTCCGTCGAGGTCAGTGCTCATGACAGGCAAGCATACAGGACACACCACGGTCCGCGGCAATTTCGGAAAGTATGGAGTTGTGGGTTTAGCAGGCGGCAAGGGTAGGGTGCCTTTAGAGGCAGACGATGTTACTGTCGCTGAAGTTTTGAAGGATGCAGGTTACGTAACCGGAATAACGGGTAAGTGGGGACTGGGAGAACCAAATACGACAGGCCACCCCAACGATCAGGGATTCGACGAGTGGTTTGGTTATCTAAATCAGCGTCGAGCACATTCCTATTACCCGACCTTTATCTGGAAGGATAAAATGAAGGTGGAGTTTCCAGACAATGCAGACGGGAACCAAGGCACTTATACCCACGATTTGTTCACCGAGTTTGCTTTGGACTTTGTTACACGTCATCAGGACGAGCCGTTCTTTCTCTACATGCCCTATACCATTCCGCACTCACGGTATGAAATTCCGGATACGGCTCCCTACACCAATCAACCGTGGACCGATGATGAGAAAGTGCAGGCCGCGATGATCACTCGGCTCGATCGTGATATAGGAAGCTTATTTAAACAGTTGAAGGATCTCGATATCGACGAGAATACACTCGTGTTTTTCTGTTCGGACAACGGAGCTGCAGAACGATGGGAAGGTCGATTTGGTGCATCGGGTGCACTCAAAGGTAGGAAACGGGATATGTATGAAGGAGGTATCCGTACGCCGATGATTGTCCGTTGGCCGGGTAAGGTGGCTGCAAGTAAAACGAACGATACTGCTTGGTATTTTGCGGATGTGCTACCGACTTTGGCCGATCTTGCGGGAGCAAATGCCCCAACCGACGTCGATGGTGTCAGTGTTCTTCCAACCATCCTGGGAAAAGATCAGAACTTAAGCGATCGCACGCTCTATTGGGAATTTTTCGAGAGTGGATTTCAGCAAGCGGTTCGCCAGGGTGACTGGAAAGCCATCCGTTTGAAGTTGGGAGAACCGCTTGAGCTCTATGACCTTTCAAAGGATGAAGCTGAAAACAATAACGTTGCCGCACAGCACCCTGAGGTAGTTGCTGAACTCGAGGCCATACTGGCTACTGCAAGAACGCCCTCAGAAAACTGGCCGGTGCCG
This sequence comes from uncultured Opitutales bacterium, assembly GCA_938075565.1. Lineage (GTDB taxonomy): Bacteria > Verrucomicrobiota > Verrucomicrobiia > Opitutales > UBA2995 > UBA2995. The sequence goes on from CALJGU010000145.1 coordinate 25,324, forward strand.
GAGCTAGATTAACCAAAGACTTCGAAGTAATCTATAGATTCTTACCGAGGTCCGATGGCGATGAAATCGAAGCCTCCTCGACGATTCCTTGTCCAGGTATCTTTGTTATCACTCTCCCACACATAAATTACGAAACCTCTTTCGGCGCCGGAGCTACTAGGACTCTTTGAAATCCTGTGAGGTCGGTCATTGGTGTGCCAAGTTTGAACAACCACCGCTGGAGCGGAATCAAAAGCGGGACTAAAATTGATATCAAACCTGCCTGCGTTACCACCTAGCGTAACTGAAAACCCATCTCCGTATGCAATGGTGCCATTCCCATTCACGCCTCCCCAAACGATTCGGAGGTCGCTGTTGGCTGCTACTGCAGCGAGTGAGGCGGTAGGGCCGAGCTTGATATCGCCGTGGACTTCGAGGTCGGCGTTATCTGCATCGGTGCCAACTGTTACCTGCCCGTCTACAAAAAGATTGGCACCATCTTCGGAGGCTCCGATCGTCACTTCGGGAGGAGTAACATTCTGATTTAGTTCGACCGTATAGCCCAGGCCGTCTGCGCTTGTTGCGTGCAATGCAGACAAGCTTTGAAGAAGTTCTTGTCGAGGAAGGGGAGGATCGGTGTTCACTTGAAGTTGTAGGAATTTTGAACCTTGGATCTGGGAATAAACCTGATCCAAGGATCGAGGTGAGGGATCGTCATCCCCAGGTCCGTCAGCGTGGCTTCCAGATCTTTAAACCAGTTTTGCAGAGTCACCGAGTATTGTACCTGTAAATTGGTTACATCCGGATCAGTAGGGCCGATATCCAAATAGACGATGTCGTCTTCTATTCGAAATTCTGTGACCTCGATCTCTACGGTTTCCTGCGCCTTTGCGGTTGAAACAAACCCAAGGCATACACCGCCCAACAGAAGAAACCCTTTAGCGGTTTTGCTTAGGAAATTGATTGTCTGAAATGTTGAATCTAGGCAATAAAATGCCTTAGTGGAGGTAGGTAGCATATTTTACTAAAGCCGCTTGGTTCTTAGCCAGAGGCTGAATGGGAGTTTAGTTAAGTCTGGGGGTTTATCCTCACTAATCAAGGCCTATATTCCTTCTTCCGGAATATTAAATTACTGTGTAATCAATTAATAGATATTGATTCGTACACTTGTGCAGGTCTGTTTTCCGCTTACTCCACCTCTATGAAAATCGGATTTGAATAAAACCACAGGTCCGACCATGGGTCTTCGCCTAGCGGATCTTGTTCAGGCTCCAATTCTTGTCCGTTCGTGCCACGAATTCTTAGGTAGCTATTGCTTGTGATGTTTTCCAGCCGATAGCTCATCACTTGGTAGGGGCCTTCGGTTCGCCAATCTTGCTCAGAGAATCGGGTTACGACTTTTGTAGTGGGATTGGTATCCGTGGTTCGGTCGGAGAGTGGACCGGTCACTTGTCCGGTAATCACATCAACACGCGCTACCTTTGGATTCTGTTCTCCAGCATTGAGTGTTGAGGGATCGAGAAAACGAATCGTCACTTCCACATCGGCTCCGGATTTCACTGCGAGGGTTCCGCCAATCTCGGTAGACTCGCCGTCGTTACTCGCAGTCACTTGTAATTCTGATATCAGGTCACCCAGTGTGACGAAGACCCGACCGTGTCGGATACCATCCAGAATGTCGTCGTGATTCTTTTCCGCCCAGACGTAGGTTTTGGAATACTCACCCGGCCAGAAATCGGAACCGCCTTCACGCCAGTTGATGTGAGAGTCGGAGTTGGCGGTGATCCACCAACGGCGGCCCTCGCCGAGCATGGAATCCCAGAAGCCTCCCAGTCGAGCGGTCATCTGGTCGAATCCACCCATCGTGGGAAAGGTTTTGTAGGAACCTCGGGCCTCTTGCCGAATCGTACCGTCTGGATTGAGTGCCTTTGCCTGATGACCAGGAGCCCCGGACATGCCAACTGCGATTTCGGGGGCTGTATCGTTCCAATCGCGCAACTCTGCCGGATCATCTTTTCCATATTCACCCAGGCCGGTAGCCGAGCGGGAAGGGTGGTTGGCCGTAACGACTGGCTTTGTTTCAAACTGGTTCATCGCCTTAAGTGCTTCCAGCATGCGTGGTTCTGTATCCCAACTCTTGTCTGCCGGGTGTGGTTCGTTCTTTGCAAACCTGGATTCGATGTCGAAGAGGCGATCCACTTCATCATGGGTATGTGGAATAATGAGACTCGAGTGATCTGCTCCCGGAGTGTCGAACTCCATACCATAAAATTGAACCACATCGGGAACTGTCTGCCTGGATATTAACAGCTCCGGGTAAGCGATATCCTTGTTCACCTTGCTATGATTCGGCCCTCCATGGTCGGTTGTCACTATCCAGCTTAAACCATAGTATTTTCCCATTACTGCGTTCATCGGGGTGGGGTAGATTGCGTCGCCTCCAAGCTTGGGTGTTGGCGGATTGGTCGTCCGGTCCCAACCTACGCTAAAACGGGAATGAATGTGGTGGTCCCCGGCATGCCATTGGCGATTGGAATCAGCAGAGTCGGACTTACTGGATTGAGAACAGGAGAAAGCCGAAATACTCAGGCCTAGGGTTAGAAGAATTTGTAGGTGTTTTGTGCACATAGAAGTTTTAGGGTATCGGATTGGATGATATCCATGTATTAGCCATTCAAGTCAACTACCGTGAATTCATTTTCCAATTGAGTGGGACTCAGATTGAACTCGTCAGACCCTAAGTTGAGCTTTCATTCTAGGACCGATACTATGCGAAGATTATATACAATACCCCTGACCCTATTTTGTTTTCTTTTGAGTGGTCTGATTGCTCAGGCGAAATCTCCCAATGTCCTCTTCATTGCGATTGATGATCTAAACGACTGGGTGGGTGTGATGGAGAGTCATCCACAGGTAAAGACGCCGAACATCGATGCGTTGGCTGAACGAGGAACCTTGTTTACCAATGCACACTGTCAGGCTTCGGTTTGTAATCCATCTCGCACCAGTGTGATGACTGGGCTTCGACCCTCATCCACAGGTGTCTACGGTTTGGCGCCCTGGTTCCGCACGGTGGATGAACTGAAGGATCTGGTAACTTTGCCCCAGCACTTCTCCAAGGCTGGCTACAAAACCTACACGGTCGGAAAAATTTATCACGGCCGGGATTGGAATAGCATGGGCGTGACGGAGTTCGATGTGGTTGGACAGACAGAACCCGGATTGTCACCGAAGCAGAAACGGGTGGCTACTCCTCGCGGTGGTCGCGGAATGGACTGGGCCGTTTATCCTTATGAGGATTCGGATCACAAAGATTGGAAAACCGCGAGCTGGGCTGTTGAGCAATTGGACGAGATGCCCACAGATGACCCATTCTTCATGGCGGTGGGTTTCGCCCTTCCTCATGTTCCATTGTTCGCGACAAAGAAGTGGTTTGATTTGTATCCGGAGGATGAAGTGGTGTTACCTCGCATGCTTTTAGACGACCGTTCTGATACGCCTCGGTTCAGTTGGTACCTACACTGGAAACTTCCAGAGCCACGTCAGAAATTTTTATTGCAGGCAGGTGAGCAAATCAAAATCGTTCAGGCCTACCTGGCCAGTGTGAGTTTCATGGATAGTCAGGTCGGAAGAGTGCTTGAAGCACTGAAACGGAACGATCTAGAAGACGACACTATTGTAGTTCTTTGGTCGGACCATGGCTACCACTTAGGAGAAAAGGAGATCACCGGTAAGAACACATTGTGGGATCGATCAACCCGGGTTCCTTTGGTCTTTGCTGGCCCCGAAGTGAATTCAGGACAGAGGGTTCAACGTCCTGCGGAATTGTTGGATATGTATCCCACACTCAGCGAAATGTGCGGATTGGATATACCCGATCATTTGGAGGGATTAAGTTTGGTTCCTCAATTGAACAATCCAAATGCACCGCGTACCCGACCAGCCATTACAACTCATAATCATGACAATCATGGGCTGCGCACTGAGAAGTGGAGATATAATCAATATGCGGATGGTTCGGAAGAATTGTATGACATGATGGCTGATCCCGATGAGTTTACCAACCTGGCTGGCCAGGCACAATATGCAGCCGTTAAGGATCAGTTGAGAAGCCTTCTACCAACCGTAAATAGAAAGCCTGTCCTGGGGAGTGCTAAAAGAGTGTTGGTTTATGAAAATGGAATCGCGAATTGGGAAGGGGAGGACATCGATCCGAACGAGCCGATACCGGAGTAAGCCCGGATTAATTTTGTAGGAGTTGCTTTAGCTGTGACTCCGAGAGTGTCCGTCGTTCGGTGCGATAATAAATCGCAGCTAAAGCAGCTCCTACAATTGCCTTGTATCTGAGTAAGCCCATTCACGATAATCTATCCCTATGTCTACCCTAGTTAAGTTCTTCTTCTCTTGTTGCCTGCTTTGTGTATTTGCAAGCCTCGCTTCAGCAGACAAACCCAACATCCTCTACGTGACCTTCGACGATATGAATGATTGGGTAGGTTGTCTGGACGGTCATCCTCAAGCGCAGACGCCACACATCGATCGCCTCGCTGAGCGTGGGGTGCTCTTTACAAATGCTCATTGCGTGGTACCAGCCTGTAGTGGTTCGCGAGCTGCCAACTGGACCGGGCTCAATCCCGTTAACAATCTGGTCTACGGTAATGGACAGAAACTTGAGAAGACTATGCCCAATGCCATGGTCCTATCCAAGGATTTGGAGAACCAAGGCTACGCCACTTATGGGACGGGGAAACTCTTCCACGGGGGCAATGAATCTCGTTTCCAGGAATATGGCCCAACCTACAACAAGTGGTGGCCGATTACGGATGAAGAGAAGGTCATTCCACAGTCAGCGATCGATGCAGGAGGTCCGTATGTGAAACACTACATTCCTCGCCTGGGCATTACCATGCCTTTGAATCAGATGCCTCGGGATCGCAACCCCGGCTCGACGACCATCGAGTCCTTTGACTGGGGAGTCATCGATCGACCGGATGAAGAGTTTACCGATACGCTCTGCGCTAACTATGTGATCGAAAAGCTCAACCAGAAGCATGACCAGCCGTTCTTTCTCGGCCTCGGTATCTATCGACCACACCAACCACTGTGGGCTCCGAAACGGTTTCATGATTTGTATCCACCCGAGTCCGTTCAACTCCCTGCTGTTTACCAGGATGACTTGAAGGATGTGTCTCGTATTGCCCAAGGTATTGGGCGTTATGCTGTAACGAGTGGGGCCCACAATACCACGGTGGAGTGGGGGCAGTGGCGGAATGCAGTGAGCGCTTACTTGGCCAATGTCAGTTTCGCCGATGAACAACTCGGTCGTGTGCTCGATGCACTGGACGCGTCTCCCTACGCCGACAATACCATGATCGTCGTTTGGTCTGACCATGGCTGGCAGCTGGGGGAAAAAGAACACTGGGGTAAATTTACGGCTTGGGAAGCATCCACACGAGTCCCACTCATCGTAGTGCCTCCAAAGAATGGAAAGCTTCGCGGATTCGAACCGGGCTCCCGAGTCGATCAACCGGTGTCTTTGCTCGATGTATATCCGACGGTGATGGATTTGGGAGATCTGGAAAAACGCAAAGACCTCGATGGTCATTCGCTTCTTCCACTGATCAAGAATCCGCAGGCGAAGCGGAAGCATCCCGCGGTTACAGCCATTGGTCGTGGCACCTGGTCGATTCGCGATTCGAAGTGGCGCTTCATTCAATACTTCGATGGATCGCGTGAACTTTACGATTTGGAGAACGATCCTGAAGAGTGGAAGAACCTCTATGGCGACAAACAGTATGCTAAAGTTGTGAGCAAGCTAGCCAAGCACGTTCCCGAGGATCCGAACTGGAAGCACTTTGTTTACTTCGGTGAATTCAAGGCAGTGATTCCAGCCAATGACTCTGCGATGTTACTCTATGGCCCAGGTTCTCAGATCGTTTATGAATCCAAGAGTGTGGCTAAGGACTACCCGGAAGTCGTCAAAGCGATAAAAACCTATCTTAAAGACAATCGGGTGACGGACAAGTATGTCCGTATGGATGGGTAAGGCTTAGATATCCGCCACCGCCCGATCGTAGAAAGCAAGGTAATCGTCTGGCGAATCGCCTTCACGGCATGCCATGGCACTTCTTGGGTGACGGTTTAACTGTCCGGTGATGTGGTAGGGTATGGATGGCCCCCAATCGAATTCTGCCTTAAGCGGAAGTATGGTATTTTGAATCACATCGAGAATCGGGCGAAGCTTGAACTTAGGATTACGCAGGAAGCCCAGTAGCAGTTCCATAGGACAGTTCCCGGCTCCACGCCCGAGGCCGAGCATTGTGGCATCGACTCGATTACTTCCCAGGATAATGGCTTCGATGGTATTCGCGAATGCCAGTTGCAGGTTATTGTGAGCGTGGATGCCAACATCCATGCCTGTGCCTTCCACGGCTGTTGCGTATTTCTTTACCAAGTAATCAATTTGTTCGCGGAAGAGATTTCCAAAACTGTCTACGACTACGATGGCGTTGGCAGGTGATTTTGCGACGATCTCCAGTGCTTGGTTGAGCTCCAACTCTTTGACGATCGAGATGGCCATGATGTTGAAAGTCGTTTCATAGCCGAGGTCATGGCAGTGTTGCACCATCTCGGCTGCTTCTGAGATCTGGTGCACGTAGCAAGCAACACGAATCATATCCAGCACGCTGTCCTTGGCTGGAATGATCTGGTTTTTCCAGTCACTTTTTCCTCCAGCGTCGGCCATGGCGCAAAGCTTCATGCCTGTCTTTTTAAAACTGTGATCTCCCACGACGCGGCGCATGTCTTCTTCGTCGCAATGACGCCAAGGACCATAGGTTTCTTTAGGAAATTGCTCGTGTGAATTCTTATAACCGATTTCCATATAATCGACACCGGCCTCAAGGCAGGCATCGTATACTTCACGTACTTGTTTGTCCGAGAAGTTGGAATTGTTCATCAGTCCACCGTCGCGAATGGTGCAGTCAGTGACCTTGAGTTCGGGGCGGTAGGTTATCCAGGGAGCAGAATCTGTCATAATAAGAAGAGTGTAAGGTATAAAGCAATTAGAGTATCGATAGTCGGCAAGCAAGCCTGCTCTCGGCTGAAACGATACAATTTTTAATTCCTTATTTCTTTTGCTGGAAAGCGGGATTGTATTCTCCGCGCTTCTTAAATCCTGGATAGTAGCGCATGCCTCCAAATCTTGGATACGATTCAAAGATGTCACCCTTCCCGTGGACTCGTGGGTCACCTTGTGCTTTGAGTTGAGACAACAGCTCCTCACTCAGTTCGGCACGTATTGATTCGTAGTCCGGATTCCGTGCCAGGTTGTTCAGGCATCCAGGATCGTTGGAAATGTCATAGAGTTGTTCTTCAGGTCGTCTTCCAAAAGCCAGATGAAAGAGGTCCGGGTAAGTGTCTTCATTTTTATAAATAAAGGTTTTGCTTGGGGAGGGGTCGATATCGGGAAAACCTACCCCCATCGACTTGAAGTCTCTGGAGAATGAGCCGGTGATATGGGCCTCGTCCATACCTTCCGGTGTGGGGTTTCCCGCTGGCCAACGTTCAGGTTTTATATTCCAAACATAAAGGTAGTCCTCGGTACGAATCGCACGTGCTGGGTAGCCAAAGTTTTCAGGTCTTGCATGGGAATGTCGTTCTCGGCCAGTCAGCACGTAGGGTCTGTGAGGGGCCATGCGTTTAAGGAAAGGCATCAGACTCTTGCCGGTGATGCCTGGGAATGGATCGACGTTGGCAAGCTCGAGAAAAGTGGGTGCCAGATCAATCAGGCTGACCGGAGATTTGGATATGCGGCCTCCTGGGAAAAATGCATTGCCGGATACAACCAATGGCACGTGCGTCCCGAACTCCTGCAGGTTGGCTTTCGCGTAGGGAAAGGGCATTCCATTGTCGGCAGTGATTACCACGACGGTATTGTCCAATTCACCTATGGCTTCGAGCTTGGCAAGGATACGTCCTAAGTGCGTGTCGAACCAATCGATCTCCAGTGAGTAATCGAGCACGTCGTTTTTAATCAGTTCTTCCTGGGCTGGCAGGAAGGCTGGGACGGCAGCTTCTTCGAGTTGTTTGCCTGCCTTTTCACCAGAACCATATTCGTAGACCCTGTGAGGTTCTTTGCAGCCATACCAAAAGAAAAAGGGCTGATCATCTTCACGCTTTTCGATGAAGTCCTCGAAGTTGGCGGCGTAGTCGATATCAGACATTCCCTTGGCGGGCGGTTTCAGCTTTTTACTGCTGTATTCGGTGCCCACCGGGTTTCGTTTCCAACCATTGTCCAAGTAATTCCCGGGGCTCCAGGCTTTGCCCGTCCACCCCACGTGGTAACCGGCCCCTTCGAGGGTTCGAGTAAAGACGGGGAATTTTTTAGGAAAATGACTGCCGTGAGTGCCGGCCTCTTCGATTTGCCAAATGTTTCGACCGGTCAGGATTGCGGCTCGGCAAGGGCTGCATTGGGGAGCAGGAGCAAACGCATTGTGGAACAGCACTCCTTGCTCTGCCATCCGGTCAAAGGCGGGTGTATTCACGCCGCTCGTGCCATAGGCCGAGGCGTAGGGGTAGGATTGATCGTCGGCTATCGCGAAGAGGAAATTCGGGCGGGCTGATGCCAGAGGGGAGACGTAGAGCAGGGCGCTTGCCAGGAGGATAATGCTTCGAAGAGTAGACATAATGTTGTTTGGGTAAAAGCAGAGTAGTTATTTGAGTAAAAACAACTACGCTGCACTTTTGGAGAAAAAAAGGGGCCGCAATTGCGACCCCTTTTGGGAAAAGTGAATGTTTAAACCATTAATCTACCCGTATCGGTAGATAACCGGTGCGACCACGATTGAAAATGTAGAGTTTGTTGACTCCGGTTTTAATCTGCTCACGTGCTTCACGAATGGATGTAATTTCAGTGTCGTTTACCTCCATGATGACCATCCCCTCCGCCAGGTGGCGAGAGTAGGGCGATTCTGGGCTGACCGATGAAATGATAATTCCCGTGATATTGAGCGGGATTCGGAACTGCTTGGCTTTTTCTTCATCGATGTCGGAAACTTCAACGCCATCGATGAGTTCATTAGCCGACATGGCAAAGCGACCGGATGCGGTTCCGACGTTGATTTCTAGCGGGATCCTTTCTCCATTTCGAACAACCTCTAATTGAACCGGTGTTCCAGGAAGCGTATGGCCGATGCGAATACGAAACTCATTACTGGAATCGACTGTCTTGCCATCAACGGCTACGACAACGTCACCACGCTCCATACCGCCTTCGTCTGCGGCTGAACCTTCTTCCACGTCGTTAATCAATACGCCCTTGGATTCATCAATCTCAAATGCCTCAGCCAGATCAGGAGTTAAGTCCGAAATACTAACCCCGAGGAAGCCACGACGGACTTCACCCGTTTCTACTAATTGGGTTACAATGTTTGAGGCCAGGTTGGAAGGAATGGCGAACCCGATACCAATGTTCCCACCGCTTTGGGAAAGAATGGCTGAATTGACTCCGATTAGTCTGCCGTAGGAATCGATAAGTGCGCCACCTGAGTTACCGGGATTGATAGACGCGTCCGTTTGGATAAAGCTTTCATAACCGTCGTCACCATAAATGCCGATCTGACGTTGAGTCGCTGAAATGATTCCTTGAGTAACTGTAAGACCGACTCCGAGTGGATTGCCGATCGCGAAGACTACATCGCCCACCTCAATATTGTCACTATCAGAGACCTTGATCGCCGGCAGGTCATCCGCATCTACTTTGAGGATGGCTACATCGGTCCGGGGATCGCGGCCTACGATGGTTGCTTCGAGCTCCCGTCCGTCTGAAAGTTGAACCAATACTTCGTCGGCATCTTCACCGCGTTGGTCCATTACGACGTGATTGTTCGTAACGATGAATCCATCTTTGGAAATGATAACTCCAGATCCCACGCCTTGTGGCATTCTGCGTTCTTCAGGCTCCGCTTCCGGTTGCTGTTGATTGGGAGCTGGAAATCCGAAGAACCTTCGCAGCATTTCATCCTGAGGTGATAGACCTCTTGATTGGGAGACGCGGACGATGGTTGCGGTGTGAACCGATACGACTGCCGGTGTGGCCGTTGACAGCATATTTGCATAGCTGTGTGGCATGAAATTCTGATTTCGATCGATGGATTCTTCTTCAATCTGAATATCGATATGGAGATCCTTGATGTCGTCCGCAGCGCAGGCAGAACCGAGCACCAGGGTCAGACTAGATAAGGTTAATAGGAAGTGTGACTTTTTCATTTTTATTGGAATGGTAAATAGGGCTAGTTGCCTCTGAATCAATACTTAGATTTTGGTTTCTCCGATTCGTTCAATATTTGGCAATATTTGTAGAAAAGACGGTTGGCCGTTTACTGGTAATCGACTCATTGGGCATCAATTGGGACGAAAATCCGTTTGCTTTGTTCCGTCCTGACCTCAGTGTATTTAAAATTACCTAATATTTATTCTTCTCCCCTAAGATCGTTGATGAATTCATTCTGCTGTAGGCTTTGCATCATTGCCGCCATTCTCAGTGTTTCTAGTGGTTGTGCGCTGCACCGCGTTGATGAAAATGCTCAACGTTTGGAGACTCAGGTTCCCAGTGCCTATGCAGAGCATTCAACCGGTGCTTGTTTGCCAGGCAGCTGGAGCCGATCCTGGTGGGAGAGCTTCGATGACGAAGAGTTGAATCGCCTTGTCTCAATTGGACTGACGAACAGCTATTCCATTCAACAGTTTACCGCGCGGATTGATCAAGCTTTGGCCCTGAGCAAACAGGCTGGCGCTCGCTTATATCCTTCGATCGATTTAGCAGCGGGGTACGATATGGAGTGGGATGGTGAAACGTCCTCGGGATCCTCAGGTGATCGAGAAGAGTTCTCCAATGTGGGGTTGTCACTTCGCTGGGAGGCGGATTTGTGGAGACGGTTATCTTCAGTACGTCGTGCCGAAGTACTCGAATTCGAAGCTTCAGTGGAGGATTGGTTGGGAGCTCGACTTTTACTTTCGAGCGCAATCGCGGAAACCTATTTTGAAATCAAGGAACAGCGCCGTCAGTTGGAAGTGATTCAAGCTCAACTGGAGATCAATGAGTCCTTGCAAAAGCTTACGTCGCTGCGTTTTGGCCAAGGTCAGTCTTCTATTGTGGATGTGCTTCAACAGCAGGAGCAATTGGAGGAAACAAAAGCGCGTGTGCCACAGGCAGAATTTAGAATTGGACAACTTGAGTATGCGCTAGAGGTTCTACTTGGTCGGACTCCAGGAGGAGAACCGTTAGCTACTTCAACAGAACTTGGTCGACCACCCATGTTACCAGCCGTTGGAATACCATCTGAATTGTTAACGCGACGTCCTGACTTAAGGGCTGCTCAAAAACGCGTGCTTGCGTTGGATTATGATGTCGGTTCTGCTGTGGTGAACCAGCTTCCTTCACTTGTTTTGGGTGGATCGGTTGACTGGCGAGGGGACCCGAGCCTCGGAGATGAAATCAGTTCCGTATTCGCCCGACTGAGTGCTCCCTTGTTTCGTGCTGGAGAATTGAAAGCGGAAGTTCGATTTCGGAAAGCGCGCCTCGACGATGCCTTAGCCGGTTACGCCAATCAGTATCTCATCGCGCTGGCGGAAGTAGAGAGTGCATTGCTCGAAGAGCGCAAGTTTGAGGAGCGCTTAGAGTTAGTCGAAAATCAGCTTGTTACTGCTCAACGATTGCTTGCCGAGTCGCGCAATCGATTCAGTCAGGGACTTACTGATTATCTTCCCGTTTTTACCTCCCTCAATATTGTTCAGAATTTGGAGCGCGATGTTGTCGTTGCGCGCCGCTCGGTGCTTAGCGCCAGAGTCGGACTACACCGATCATTAGGTGGCCCCATGGTTACACCTGAGACTCCCAATTTGTATTCCCTTTCGAATGATTAAGAAATCCACCATCAGTACTTTTTTTACGATAATTATCATCCTCGCCGTTGGTGCCGGAGCATTTTACCTCCTCATCACCACAGGACCTGAAACCCTGCCAGAGGAGCAGGCCAGTTCGGCCAAATTAGTTCAGACTATTCCATTGGTGCCGTATACTCGGTCCGTCTCCGTAAGCGCTCAAGGGAGTGTAATTCCTTCCAGGACGGTGACTATTAAGCCTCAGGTATCCGGTCAGGTGATCTGGCAGAGTGATTCTGTAACTGTCGGTGGTTACGTGAAGGCCGGCGAAGAATTAATCCGAATTGATCCTAAGGACTATGAGCTGGCTTTGTCTGAGACACGTTCGAATTTTGAGACGGCACGTTTTGAACGGGAGGTCGAAAGTGGCAGGCAGGTAATAGCTCAGCGTGAGTGGAATGAGCTTCAGTCAGATCTTGATATGGAAGAGGTTAACCGGTCGCTGGTGTTACGTGAACCTCACCTCAGGAGAGCGGAGGCCCTGATGGAGAAGGCTAACAACGATATTGAAGTGGCTGAGCTGCAGATTTCCCGAACGGTGATTGAGGCTCCCTTTAATGCCATGGTTGTAAACGAATCGGTTGAAGTGGGTCAGCTCCTGAATCCCGGTTCTGAAATCTGCGAATTAGTAGGCACAGACGAATTTTGGATACAGACCAAGATTCCCTTTTCTGAATTGAAGTGGGTCAAGTTTCCCAAAGATGGAGAACCCGGTGCACTGGCCCGCGTCTTATTGGACGTTGGAGATGGTCAGGTGGAACAGTGGGAAGGCGAAGTGATACGATTGTTGAGTGACCTCGATCCACTCGGACGCATGGCTCGTGTAATCATCTCAGTCAAAGATCCTCTGGCTCTCTATGGCAAATCCAGCAGCACGCTTCCTTTGCTACTTGGTAGTTATGTCGAAGTGGAGATTGATGCAGGGGAGTTAGAGAATTCTATCACGATTCCGAGAGAGGCTTTACGGGAGGGAAACAAAATCTGGGTTGTTGGACCTGATAAGCTTCTAAAGGTCGTTGAGGCTAGTGTACTCTGGCCTGAAAAAGACACTTTGTTGATATCCGGCGATCTTGAAAGAGGTGAGGAACTGATTGTTAGCGATCTTCGTGTCGCTTTACCGGGAATGGAAGTCGACCCTCAACCCTCTACTGCATACTCCGAACTTTTGACAGGAACCCCATGAGGAAAGCGCTATGAAAAGTAACAGCTTTAATGACACCTCGAACGTATCAGGCCTCATCGCCTGGTTTGCCAGGAACCATGTAGCTGCCAACTTACTTATGTTGGCTATTATTGTGGTTGGCCTGGTCGTAGCCCGAAATATTCGTCAGGAAATTTATCCCCTGTTTGAAGTCGATACGGTTGAAGTCGATATGCAATACCGAGGCGCGAGCCCCGAAGAAGTTGAGCAATCCGTTATTCTGCCTATTGAGTCGGAGTTACGTGGACTGGAGCTTACACGGCGTATCGAATCTTCTGCGTCCGAAGGTAGAGCCAGCGTATCGGTCGAGATCATGCCAGGCTTTGACCGCAATCGAGCCCTGCAGGAAGTTACAGCCTCAGTCGCCCGTATCAGTTTATTTCCTGATGAGACCGAACCTCCTATTGTCTCACTTGGAACAAGTCGGCGCCGAGGGGTTAATTACGTAGCGGTCTCCGGAAATATCGATATTCGAACTTTGATTCAATTTGCCCACGAGGTTGAGGATGGTCTACTGGCTCAACCCGAGATCGCTTTGGTTGAATTGACCGGCGTTCGTCGCCCGGAAATCTTGATTGAAGTTCCCCAGACCCAACTTCGGTCCTTAAATCTAACCCTTCAGCAAATTGCCCAGGCCATAGACCGTGCGGCTTTAGATGTTCCGGCGGGTACTATGAAAACAGCGGGCGGTGATATTCTATTGAGGACGACCGAGCGCCGCTACTTCGGCAGTGAATTTGAGGAGATCCCGATTAAGAGCAGTAACACAGGAGCCGAAATTAAACTCGGAGATATTGCCTACATTGAAGACGGGTTTGAAGAGACCAAACGTGAATCGTATTACAATGGTAAGCAGGCCGTATTACTTTCCGTTTATGCATCAGAAAGTCAGCCACCGATTAAAGTGGCTCATGCTGTTAGCCGCTACATTAAGCAGTTGGCTCCCACGCTCCCAGAATCCGTTGATGTAGAGGTGAGTTATGATCGGACTGAAGATTATCGAGAGCGGATCAATCTCCTTCGCTTCAACGGAACGATCGGGTTGCTCTTAGTTCTGCTGGCACTCGGAATGTTGCTCGAACTACGCGTGGCATTTTGGACGGCTATCGGTATCCCGGTTTCTATTCTTGGTTCCTTGATTCTTCTTCCAATGATGGATGCCAGCGTAAATATGATCTCGGTTTTTGGCTTCATCGTGACGCTTGGAATTGTAGTCGATGATGCGGTGGTTGTAGGGGAGGACATCTTTCACAAAATATCTCAGGGGATGACGCGCTTAGACGCAGCGGTGGCCGGTGTAAGAGAAATGACAATACCTGTCATATTTGCGGTGAGTACCAACATCATTGCTTTTCTGCCACTCTTCTTTGTGCCCGGTGAAAGTGGTCGGTTCTTACATGTATTACCCGCGGTGATCATCGCTGTATTCACTGTTTCTTTGATCGAAGTGCTTTTCATTCTTCCTTCTCATCTGGCTTTCTCGAAAAAGAACCCTCATACGAATTCTCTGTTTTCTCGCTTTGATCGGTTTCAGACGAAACTGCGGTTGAAATTGGACGCCGGGATGGAGAATTTCTACCGCCCGATTTTGCATACTGTCATCCGTTTTCGCTATATAACCATAGCCGTGTTTGCTGCATCGCTCATGATCGTCATTGGTTATACTTGGAGTGGGCGAGTGAACTTTACTTTCAATCCGACGATTGAGAATGATTATATTCAGGGCGAATTGGAGATGCCTACAGGAACCCCAATTAAACGAACCCGTGAAGTGATTTTTATTATAGAGGAAGCCGCTAAGCGTGCGATTGCCAAATTGGAAGATGAGAATCCGGATTTCGTTCGCAATATTCGTGTGTCAGTCGCAGACCGTGGCAATGACAACGCAGCCCGAGTAGCCATCAAGCTGGTGCCGCAAAACTATCGCAAAGTAACCGGTGCTGGATTTGTCAACGTATGGCGAGAGGAAGTCCCCGAGATTCCAGATATTGAATCGTTGTTCTTTGACTACCTGGCTGGTCCCGGAGGAGAAGCTGCGATTTATATTCAGTTGTCTCATCCCGATGTTGATACACTGCGCCAGGCCGCCGAGGAACTCGGTGAAATGGTGGCTCGTTATCCAGGGGTAACCGATATTCGTAAAGGATTTGGACGTGAAATGCCTCAGCTAAGTTTCGAAATCAAACCTGCTGGACAGGCCATGGGAATTACCGCTCGTGACCTAGGGCAACAGATTCGCAACGCCTTCTACGGGGCGGAAGCTCTTCGGCAACCACGTGAACGTGAAGAACTTCGAGTCATGGTTCGCTTGCCCGAAAAGGATCGTCGTTCTCTAAGTGCTCTGGAGGGATTATTAATCAAGGCACCCAATGGAGCAGAGATCCCCATTTCTCAGGCTGCTGAAATCACGGAAACTACAGCACCCGTGCGGATTACTCGTGTGGATGGAGCTCGCGTGGTGAATGTGACGGCCAATGTCATCGCCAGTGTGACCAATGGAAACAAAGTGCTGACATCTATGGAGAAAAAAGAACTTCCGGAACTGCTGAATCGTTTCCCGGGATTGCGTTATACCTTTGAAGGGGAACAGCGGGATCAGCGTGAAGCCACGAGTAGTTTGAGCGTCGGTTTGACTGCCTCTCTATTTGCTATCTTTGCCATCATGGCTTCTTTTCTTCGCAGCTATATTCAATCTGCGGTGGTCCTAATGACGATTCCTTGGGGCTTAGCCGGTGCAGTCGTGGGGCATATCCTACTTGGTTTCGACCTGAGCATTTATAGTGTTCTGGGGATGATCGCACTCTGTGGAATGGTCGTAAATGGAGGCTTCGTGCTGGCGGTGACTCGAAACAGATACGTGGATCGTGGACTCTCATTAAATGAGGCAACGATCGAGGCAGCTAAGCGTCGATTCAGGCCGATTTTTCTGACCGCTATTACAACTTTCCTGGGATTGGGTCCCATGATTTTCGAGACAAACGAACAGGCGCTTTTCCTAGTTCCCATGGCTATCTCATTGGGGGTAGGAACTTTGGCTTCCTCTCTAGTGGTCTTGATTCTGGTTCCGGTGGCCTTTGTGATCATTGAGGAGATCAAAGGCCTTAGATCCGGAGAGAAACAAGAGGAGGATTCACTGCCTCCTTTGGGGGGTGAGGTCTTTCATGCCCGTCAAAAACTGTGAAACCTTAGGGGTAAATCAGGGGTTCTACTGATTTACCCGCGGTTGACCTCCGCAGTTTATTTTCTAAAGTAATGATATGATTCGCCGTGTTTCAGCCTTTGTTTTGATGGTAGTTACTAGCCTGTTGTCGGGCCAGGTAGCTCACGCAATCATTAAGGTCAAAGAGCTTGAATCTTAGTACGGCGAGCTGCATGGGCATCTCAAAATGTCTGATAAGACGGTTCTTCTCTTTCCCTCTGCAAAAGTGAATGTTTCACATACCACTGGACAAGCGACGATTGAGCCCATCGAGGTTATACAATCGACACCTGTTCCGAGAACGGCTGTTGCGCCAGATATTCGAACTCTCAAACGAAAGATCGATCGTCTGTCAGCTTACGAACAACTAAGATACTGGAAAATGCATCAGATACTTTATCCAGCTAGTAATGTGGAGGATGAGCTGAATCGGGCGTTGGACTTGGTCGAGGCGATTCGTAAGCAATCGATAGAAGATCGACAAAAACCCATGGACGCACCTGTGGTCGCTCAGCGTACTTATCGTCGTTCTCGATCTTCCAGTTCTTTCTATTATCCGAGCTACGGTTATAGTTCAGCTTATCGTTATCGAAGAGCACATCGTAAAGATACTCAGATCTAATTGGACCGCGTTTATCAACCGCCTGTAGCTGAGAGTTGGAATACCGCTATGAGTATGGCAGATCGTGGTCGTTCCGAAGCGCTTAGTCTTGTGGAAGGTAGCCGCTCCGCGATTCTAGGAAATACTCGCTAGGTATTAAACATTACTGCGGAATTCTTAGAGAACATCCCCCATGTATTTATAAGGGACTGGACTCCATGGATGTGAATTCATTAACTAAGTTTTTCTATCCCGATTTATGAGCTTTCAATCATGGCCGGTGTTCCGGTCTCTTTTCATTTTCAGTTGTTGGATTGTCGTTCTTTCAGTTGCTGTGCATTTGCATGCACAATCTGCGAGGACCTTCGAATTGGAGGATGGCGACCGTGTTGTTTTTATCGGTAATACGTTTGTAGAACGTGCCATTGACTACGGACATATCGAGACGGCGTTAACGACCCAATGGCCCAACAAAAATATAACCTTCCGAAACTTGGGATGGTCAGGCGATGATGCGCGGGGTCGCTCTCGTCGATTCTTTGGTCCGGTTGAAGATGGGTTTAAGCATTTGGAAACACATGTAGATGGATTGGCTCCGACGGTGATATTCGTCTCTTATGGAGCGATGGAATCTTACGAGGGCAGGGAAGGCCTGGCCGACTTCGAGGCAAACATGAACACCTTGTTGGATATGCTGAAGTCTACGAATGCGCGGATCGTCTTACTTTCTACCATTCCACAAGAAAACATGGGACCTCCACTTCCTGACCCAGCGGAGAATAATGCCAATCTTAAGTTATACGCTGCTTCCATAGAATCTCTTGCGGCAAAGCGAGACTGCTGGTTCATCGATCTATTTAGCTATATGGAAGCCGCACTCAAACAATCGAATTCACCACTGACCGATAATGGCGTTCATCTAAACCAGGAGGGTTATCAGGCCGCTGCTCAAGGGATCTTAAATGGTTTGAGATCTCCATCCCCTCGCAAGATTGTCCAAATCGATGGGCAAGGAAATGTGAATTCCGCAATAGATACGAGGGTTCAACGCGTGCAGGTTTTGGGCAATGGCTTACTCGTCACGCTGCAGGATAAAGGTCTAAGCAGTGACAAAAAGCTTAGGCTCTCCATCCCTCGCTTATTTAATGGAAGTTACAACCTTCGGGTAAACGGTCGGAACCTAGGCACCTATAGTTCTCAGGAGTGGGCAGCTGGTATTGAACTTCCTTGGACACCCGAGGTCGATCAGACAGCGCTTCTGATGCAAACAATCGTCAAGAAAAACGAACTCTACTTTCACAAATGGCGACCCCAGAACGAAACCTACCTCCGTGGTTTTAGGAAACATGAACAAGGTCAGAATGTGACCGAGCTTGAGGAGTTCGATCGATATATCGAATTAGAGGAGAGTAAGATCGCAGACTTGAAGCGTCCGCGAACTTACACCCTGCAACTTCAACGCGTAATGGAGAGATAATCATGAGAGCTTCGAATTTTATTTATAGTCTAGTCCTTCTCCTTACCTGCGGATCTGCCGTTGCTCAACGAGCGTTGACCGAAATTCCAAATGCCGATCCTGCCTATCAGTTGAGTCTGCTAAAACCGGCCGAGGGATTTGAAATTAATCTCTTTGCTTCGGATCCTATGATCGCGAAGCCCACCGCTATTGCCTTTGATCGAAAGGGTCGACTCTTTGTGGCGTGCACTCCCATTTACCCGCACATCAAACCCGGCGATTTACCATCTGATCAAATTATTCGACTTGAAGACACCGATGGGGATGGAGTGGCTGACAAGCATACTGTGTTTGCTGATGGACTGTTAATCCCTACAGCAGTACTTCCCAATCCTGATGGGGTCTATGTCGCAAATTCCACCGAACTATTATTTTTCGTGGACAAGAACGATGATGGTGTAGCTGATTCACGAAAGGTTATTTACTCCGGGTTTGGCACGGAAGATACCCACCATATTATTCACACTTTGCGGCAGGGTCCCGGTGGACGTATCTACTTCAATCAATCCATCTACACGCACTCGCATGTGGAAACTCCATACGGCTATCGCGATCTTCAAGCGGGTGGGGTGTGGCAATTTCGCCCGGAGACCTTGGAGCTGGGTGTTTATATGAGAGGATTGGTAAATACCTGGGGACTACAATTTGATCGCTGGGGACAAACCTTTCAGACAGACGGAGCAGGTTCAGAAGGGATCAATTACTCATTCCCAAATTCCGTTTTTCGAGCCAATGTCGGCTATGAAAAATTCTTGGACGGTCTGAATCCTGGCCAACCAAAGATGTCAGGTTTGGAAATCATCAACGGTCATCATTTTCCTGAAGCCTGGCAAGGGCGTCTGGTGACCAACGACTTCAGAGGAAATCGCATTAATACGTTCGAAGTAAGTGATTCTAATAGTGGGTATATTTCGCGCAAAAAAGAGGACCTTGTTACATCCGTCCATGGGGCATTTAGGCCCATCGATGTACAGAATGGCCCCGATGGTGCGTTGTATGTGGCTGACTGGTACAACCCGATCATCCAACATGGCGAAGTGGACTTCCGCGATGAGCGCCGTGATCATACCCATGGTCGCATATGGAGAGTTACCGCCAAAAATAGACCACTGCAAAAAGCTCCTGACTTTGCTTCATCTTCGGTAACGAGGCTGTTGGAACAACTTAAGTCCGTGGATGCCTTTGTTCGGGATCACGCGAAACGGGAACTCAAATTTCGCGGCAAAGAAGCCGTGTTTTCTGAACTCACTAATTGGATTCGTAGATTGAATCATGGGCATCCAAACTACGAGGAATTCTTGCTGGAAGCCCTTTGGGTGTCGCAGACGCTCGATGAATTAAACCCGCAAGTGCTCGAAGCCTTATTGAACTCGGACAATTTCAAGGTCCGGGCTGCCGCATTGCGTGTGCTGGAAGAACGTCCGGCCAATTATCCGACAATTATGAGTCGCTTGGAAAAGGCGGTGACTGACGAGTCGCCTCGCGTCCGCAATGAGGCCATTCAGGTTCTTCTTAAATTGGGTACCGTAGAAGCGGCCAAACTGGTTGTTAAGGTGTTGGATTTGCCGATGGACGAAAACCTCGAGTTCTCTATGAGGAATGCCATGCGGCAGTTGCAATCGGTCTGGTTACCACATGCTCGTAACAAGCCAGACTTCTTTGGAGAAAATTTATCCCACCTATTCTGCGCCATTCGCTCGGTTGAGGTGGAAGAGGCGATTCAGCCATTGGAGCGATTATGGCAAAGCGGACGGGTCGGAGATGACTATAAAGCGGAAGCTTTGGTGTTATTGGCCGAACGCGGGAATGCTTCTATTTTAAAAGAAGTGGTGCAAGAAGTTGCCGAGTTTGCTGATACAGATCCAGAAGGTACAGCGAGAGCCTTGGCAGCTTTAGGAACCGCTGCCAAGCAACGTGGGGTGAAACCGGATGCCGATCTGAGTTTTTTGTTACCACTTATATCTCATCCGAATTCCCCCGTTCAAGTGGCAGCCATTCAATTGGCTGGAAATTGGAAACTGGAACCATCAATTTCCACCCTTAAAATGATCATTTCGAATCCTGATACACGGGGTTTTATTCGCAATATTGCCGTGGCATCTCTGGTAGAGATTGGATCAGGAAATGCAAAGGTCGCATTATCTGAGTTGGCGGAGTCCGAATTGCCAATAGCAACCAAAATCGATGTGGCAGCGGGTTATGCCTCCGCCGATCCAAGACAGGCAACTGACCTGGTGGTGAAACTCCTTGAAGGTCTGGAAGCCAAAGACGACGGGACAGCATTAGTGGTACCTTACATCGCAAAAAGGCAATTGCCTGCTTTATTGGCTAAGGCACTTGGAACAAGCACTCTGAATGCAGAAGCTACCACTCGCCTCATGCGTCGTGTAAGTACGGCTTCGATCGATACCACGACTTTACAGTCCGCCTTGCAAAAAGCTGCTGGTATTGAATCTGTAAATATGAATCTCTCACCCGACCAAATGGCTGCGATGGTTGATTTTGTAGAGAGTCAGGGTGACGCCGTTCGCGGCGAAGAGGTGTATCGTCGTGAAAATTTACTCTGCATGACATGCCACGCCATCGGCGGGGCAGGGGGAACGCTCGGCCCTGATTTTACCAGTATTGGTGCCAGTGCTCCGGTGGATTATTTGATCGATTCATTACTCCAACCGCAGAAGCAAATCAAAGAAGGCTACCATGTGGTGATGGTGACTCGAAAAGATGGAACGGTGGCTGCGGGAAGATTAGCTACGGAAAACGATACCTCTATCACCTTGCAGGATCCTGCCGATCAGTTGATTGAAATTCCTAAGTCAACCATCGCTTCTCAGGAGATGAGCCCCATTTCATTGATGCCACCTGGCCTGACTGCGTCGCTTCGCAAAGACGAGTTTGCCGACCTGGTAAAGTTCATGTCTCGTTTGGGG
>CALJGU010000146.1 GCA_938075565.1 uncultured Opitutales bacterium
TTGGATACCCGTCCCGGAGGAGATGTCTTTCTGAGAGACTCTCATTAAAATGGCATTCGACTCAGGCAATCTCTTCGATCCACTTCCAGACGACTCATCTCAGGAGGTTTTGGAAACCTTGCTGCAAAATGAAAGTATCTCCATTGAGCGAATCGTCTCTTTTGGACAGGTCACTCCAGAAGAAGAATGGTATGATCAGGAAACGGACGAATGGGTACTGTTAGCTCAAGGTCAGAGTAAGCTACTTTATGAAAACGGAGAAGAACGCTCCCTTAATGCTGGCGATTACGTATTCATTCCTCGGCATAAAAGGCATCGCGTCACCTACACCAGCCAAGACGCCATTTGGTTGGCTATTCATCTCAAATAGCCCATCCAGTTAACGCAAGGGAGGGAACCATTCACCTTGACCATTCCGGTGCTCATAAATCCGACGCCTTACCCCCGCAGATAAGGAATCATGCCCATTATCATCTTGGTAAGCCGAAAGAAAAATTTCACCGAGGTTTCCCAACTTGTGACCCAGAGTTACGTTGAATGATTCAATCTCAGTTTGGTAACTGAAAGCCTCATGGGTATCCAGCAAAGGTGATGTGTTCATTTGGACAACCCTGGGCTGCTCCATTCGATTTCGGTCCTTTTTAGAAAACTTGTATTCCCCTACATCCACTCCAACGGAGATAAACGTATTCTCATTGGACCAACTGAATCTGGGCGAAATTATATTTTGACTGTATCGATATCCAGGCAGGTACCATGCATCCCCTTCCTCCCAACGAGAGTTGAGTGAAAACAACAAGTTGGTACCCCGTATTTGTTGAGTCGTTGAAAAACTAGCGCCCATATAACCATCCGACCCTGCAGCAAACGACACGGAGCTACGGCCAGGAATCATGGGGCCATAAGAATCTAAGGGGCTGTACAAATGAGAATAATAGGCCATTCTTGGATAGCCGTAGTAATAGTGTTTAATCGCACGATCATTGTAAGGCCCTAAAAACACCCGCGGACGTTCTTTTAAAACTCGGGGGGTAGCAGGTTCCTCCGCAGCCAATGGAAACGCCATCCCAAACAACAAGCACACGACTAACAACAAGCGGACTCTATTCATGTACTGGTGGACCATAACAGCGACCCTACGTTCCTATTCAATCCACACGCAAGCCCACTTTGGTTTCCGAAGGAGAGTTACCTGCGTGATTTGCCCCTATTAGGACGCCTCAGGCTTACTTATGCCCCCCGCCACGAACGATATCGAAGACAACCCAAACGCCGAAAACGAAAGAAATTAAATAACCTAAAATCCCAATGGCTGGGAATCCCCAAAGGAGCGGTTCTACACCGGTGGTAATAACGGTGGAAGACCCGATAATCAGCGCGGCAATAATCACTGCCAAAACCAGCCGATTAGCACTCTTATTAATCGAATCCGTCAGATCATCCAATCCCTTGTGGTGAAGGTTGAGCGAGATATCCTCATTCTCGATGCGTTTAAGCACCCGTTGAATATTCCCAGGCAACTCAACCATGCGACCCAGCCCATCACTGAGCGTCCAGTAAAGTTTCTTTAACAGGTGAGTGGGTTGCCAACGCTCCTTCTCCAGATCGCGAATAAACGGGGCGGCTACTTTCGCTACATTAAACTCGGGATCCAAGCTCACTCCTGTTTGGTCGATGGAAATTATAGCTTTAGCCAACATCAGATAGTCGTCCGCTAAAGAGATTCCGTTAACACCGAATACATGCAGTAGCTCCAAAACAATTCGCCCTGCATACCGCGCATTAATCTCAGGCCCGAACCTATCCAATGCTCGAGTGATATCGATTTCCAACTGACTGATATCAACCGGAGTCAATTGCCTCCCCATACAATTACCGCGAAAGGCAATGTGCTCCACATCGCGAGCCATCACAGCCTTGAGCAGATCAGCGAGGTTGAAACGCATCTGTTGGGTCAATTGCCCGACCATGCCCCAATCAATAAAGCAGATTCGCCCATCATCCGTAATTATCACATTCCCTGGATGAGGATCCGCATGAAAGAAACCAATACGGATTATTTGATGAAACAAGGATCGCCCACCTTGGTTGGCCAAGAGTTTCTTCTCTTCTTCGGTTCCAGAAAATTTCTCAGGAGAAACCCCTTTCACATACTCTGTTACAAGAAGTTTTTCCGTTGTGAATTCTGTGAAAACCTTGGGAGCAAAGACATGCTTCTTAAAGGTGTTTCGAGAACTAAAAATGTCACTGAAGTTGGACTCACGGGTAAAATCCAGTTCCGTCAATAAACTCCGCTTCAGTTGACTGACAACCCCAGGCAAGTTGCAGGGCTTCACATCTTCTAAACGCTCGTGAGCCTCTCGCGCAAGCCATGCCAGAATCTCAAGATCAGCCGTAAGGGCTTTTTCGATACCAGCTCGTTGTATCTTTAACGCAACCTCCTCACCTGTCTCAGCAAGCACCGCTCGATGCACCTGAGCAATAGAACCACTACCGATGGGTTCCTCATCAAATTCTGAAAAAACATTCTCAATATCTGTACCCAGCTGCGATTCAAGGACCGTGCGGATTGTTTCAATGGATTCCGGTTTTACACGATCGCGCAGTTGCTTAAGCGACTCGATCATGGGTGCAGGCAAACTGTCCGTTCGCGTACTGAGCACCTGCCCCATTTTCACAAAGGTCGGCCCAAGCTCCTCCATGGCCAGGCGGATACGCTCCCACGGTCCCACGGTCCCAAAGGATGATCCGCCTTATTCACCAAGCGGTCAATCCAGCCTGACGGTAGATTCAGCTGGTTTAACAAATTCCCAAATCCGTATCGGACCAGGACTGTAAGGATTTCCTTTGCACGGACAGCATCGCGCAAGAATGTGAGCGGTTTCAAAGTAAGATCTTAATCCTCTGCCTTGGCAGCCAGGCGTTCTTCCAAATCGTCAATGCGTTTGGAAAGTTCACTTAATGCATCGCGAGTCGCCACATTGGCTTCTTTCAGGAAATCATTCATGGTCTCAGCCAATTCCTGGCGTGAGTTTTCCCATTCTTCTTTCCCTTGTTCGACGACATTATTGGCAACCTCACGAGCTTCTTCAGCATTGAGCTTACCTTTTTCGATCAAGTCGCCCATTGCCTGTTCGACTCGCTCAGCAGTAATAACAGTGGCACCGAGTCCGGCCAGTAGTGCTTTTTTTATGGTATCAATCATGATAATAGAAGGTTTATAATTAAATACGTTCAAGAGGGTCAAAATCACAACAAGGATTTAAAGAATTAGACACACCTCCAGCTTCTTGGTTTCACGTGAGATTACGATTGTTATTGGAACTAAACCTGATTGAGTCACCAGCCATTCCTCTTGGGACTCTGTTTCTCAAAGCGCCCATCTGAAACCATGGAACAAGAATCTACATTCGATGCCCGGGTGGAGTTGAAATCGATGCTGAAGTTGGCCACGCCGCTTATCATCATTCACCTCGCTATAACCGGCATGCAGTTCGCGGATGCCTTTATGGTATCCCATCTGGGGGATGAAGCCTTGGCAGCAGTCATGCCGGCAGGATTCGCTTACTTCGTACTCATTAGCTTTGGCTGGGGCTTCTTCTCAGTCGTTAGTACCTTCGTTTCCCAGAGCCTTGGACAGAAAGACGAGCCCGGATGTGGACGGTATACCTGGAACGCACTGTGGATCGCTATCGTTTACGGTGCTCTTTTGCTTCCTATCTTCTGGAAGTTGGCGATTCCCTTTTTTGAGCTCATGGGACATGACCCGCAGGTTCAGGCCTATGAAGTCGTCTATTTCCAAGTCAGTCTTCTAGGTGCAATCCCCTACCTCACTCAGATGGTGGTGAGCAACTTCTTCACCGGGCTTCATCGCACCAACTATCTGCTTATATCGGCTGTAACGGGTTCAGTCCTGAATATTATTTTCAACTACTTCCTCATATTCGGTATCTGGATTTTTCCGGAACTTGGTGTGGCTGGATCTGCCTGGGGAACTGTTTTTGCAACTCTTTGCCAATGCGTAATTCTCTTCGCCCTGTTCTGGAAGAAGGAGTTTAGAGACACTTACCATACTGCCAAACCATACTTTGAGTGGAAGATGACCAAGCATCTCTTTCGCATCGGTGCACCTGGTGGCCTACAGGGTGTGTGGGATCTATTTACATGGGGAATTATTCTAACCTGGATGATCGGCCTATTCGGAACAGAACCGTTGGCAGCCAATACCATTGTTGTCCGCTACCTGCATCTGTC
>CALJGU010000147.1 GCA_938075565.1 uncultured Opitutales bacterium
CCTACACCTGCTTTCCAAGCAGGCCCGATCGACCACTCTGGCATCTCTCCGTTTTGATTGGAAGGGACAGAAGATGTGAGTCTAAGCCCTTAGGTCAAGTATTCAGTTTGGCTTGATTTAGAACCAATGGAGGAAGGCATACATCGCGATGACGCAAACTACTACTGTACTTCCTACGATCTTTGTGC
Organism: uncultured Opitutales bacterium; assembly: GCA_938075565.1. Classification (GTDB taxonomy): domain Bacteria; phylum Verrucomicrobiota; class Verrucomicrobiia; order Opitutales; family UBA2995; genus UBA2995. The sequence continues at coordinate 189 of CALJGU010000147.1, forward strand.
CTGACCAATAATCTGCCGTTCCGCTACCTGAATAGGTTGAAAAGAAAGAAGGAATACCATCGACGGGTTCTGAGGGTTTTACTCGACCCATTATAAACATGATGGTGATCAGGAGGGCAAAGTTCAGTCCAGTAATATGTAGCCAATGAACTTCCTGTCCGTTGATTGAAGGTTGGTAAATCCAGGTGAAGAAACTATAGAAAATCACACCAACAATCAGAATGGCTTTTGCAGCGATGGTTGGTGCTTTCTTTACTAAGATTCCTGCAACGACCAAGGCAAAGATAGGCACGTTGAAGGTCGCGCCGATCTTCTTCATCAGATCAAATAGTCCTGCGGGTGCATTTAAAATGAAGGGCGCCACGCACATAGCAAATACTGCTAGGATGGTTCCAAAGATCTTTCCTGCTTTAACCGCCTGTCTATCGGTAGCGTCTTTTTTGATTACGTTCTTATAGATATCCAGGCCAAACAGTGTTGTGGCACTATGCAGGCAGCTATTGAAAGAGCTTAAAATTGCTCCAAACATGACGGCACTGAAAAGGCCGACAAGGGCTGGCGGTAATACTTTGTTAACCAGCATAGGGTAGGCGAGATCACCGTTCGACAAATCAGGGCCGAACAATTCCAGCGCGATGATACCGGGAAGCACCAGATAGAGGGGGCCCAGTAGTTTTAAAAATGCAGCGCCGAGGACTCCCTTCTGTCCTTCTTTGAGTGATTTCGCTCCGAAGGTTCTTTGAATGATAAACTGATTGGTGCACCAGTAAAACATATTGAGTACGACCATTCCGGTAAAGAGGACAGAAAATGGGATGTTTGATCGGCTGTCTCCGATAGGGTCGAGCATCGGTCGCTGATTGTCGACTATACGATCGATGCCTCCAAAGAAGTTTCCGTCACCGAGTGCCAAAATTCCGAGGAATGGAACTAATAATCCACCAAATAAGAGCCCAACTCCGTTGATCGTATCCGAAATCGCTACAGCCTCAAGTCCTCCCAAAATAGCGTATAGCGCACCGATGGTTCCTATGGCTATTACCATGATGACAACCGATTGAGTCTCTGATAATCCGAGATTCCCTTGAACGTCGAATAGGCCGTTCATTGCTAATGCTCCGGAATAGAGAATGAACGGAAGCATGGTGATTCCGATCGTTGCCAGGAAGAAGGCACTGACTAAGGTCCTGGTGTTTTTATCAAAGCGCTTCTCCAGGAGTTCTGGGACGGTCGTTATTTGGCCTGACCAGTAAATGGGAAGGAATTTCCATGCCATCACTACAAGCGCGCAAGCGGCGATAATTTCCCACGCTATGACGACAAATCCATTGAGATAGGCTCCACCATTTAATCCCACTAATTGTTCGGTGGATAGATTGGTCAACATGAGTGAGCCTGTTACCACAAACCAGGGTAGGCTTCTTCCTGCCAGGAAATAGTTGTTGCCGACCGTTTGGTCATCTTGACGGGTTTTCCACCATGAAACGACCGCCACTAATAATGTGAAGGAAAGAAAGGAGACGAAAGCAAACATTGAAGAGCCAGAATGGGTTAATTGATTGAAGCCTGAATTGTATGTGAGTCGTAGAGGACTCGCCCAATGAATACAAGGTGGAATTCGATTCCGCCAAATCAGGTAATCAACTCCTGGTCTTCAGATCTAGTTACCCCAACCAAGGCCTATACCTACCCAAAAAATGTCATCCAACGATTCGCCTGGCTCTTCATCGAGTCCGATGGTGTAGGCGACGTATCCTCCTAGCTCGAAGCCATCTGAAAGCTCAGTGGCAACATGGAGACCCATTTGTAAGTTGTTTATCCCATCATGCTCGTCAGCTACGTATCCAGAATTGATCCCCAAAAGGAGGTATGGGGACCAGGCAAACTTGTCATTTGCGAATTCTTTGGAGATTTCCAAATTAATCCATGTGCCACCTGCTTCAGTAGAGTAGGTGAACGCTGCTCCAACATCATAATCATCGTGGATGGACGTTCCTAGCTCGAGGGCAAATTCATTATGAGTCTTGTCGTCTTCGGCAAAGTCCAGCCAAGTATAGCCGACACCGACATCAAATTTCTCCAAAGACCAGCCGTAGGATACACCGAGGTTTAATTCGGAGTAGTCAGCATCGATACCTTCTGCATACCAACCAGAAAACGCTGCTTCCCCATTTCCTTCAGTAGCGGTTGCCCATTCAAAAGCCACAGAACCGATACCGCCTTCGTCTAAGTTGTCACGACCTTCAGATATGTATTTGCTGTCGTATGCCAGCACGGAATTGAAGGACGTCTCTGAGTCCTCACCGTTTATGTGTGAAGTTAGCATCCCGACAATGAGAGTGAATAGTGTCCAAGTCCGAAGTGAAAATGAACGCTTTGTGAGAGAATAATTGTTTTGTGCGTGCATGGTCTATTTGAGATGAGATATTTTGTTTTTGTATTCGTACTTATTCAGCCGCAGGCGGGGCTTTAAAGACGTTAACCATTTCGACTGCATGTCTCATTATCAAGCTGATCAAGTAAGATTTAATTTTCCTTTTACAGTTTTTTGGGGGGTTGTTTTGATTCAAAACTCATTTAATCTCTTTTCTTTGTGAGGATCCTGCAGGTATTCACGACTTAGCTATCGAAAAAGAACTTTACCCGATGAGTGATCAACCAATCCTTTTTTATGATGGAGACTGTGGCCTTTGCCACCGGTTTGTGCTTTTTGTGCTGAAGCACGAAAGGGAACCACTGTTTCAATTTGCTCCTCTTGGAGGTCCGACCTTCGTTGCTGCCTTTGCGGCTGCCCAAGCGGATACATTTCCTGATAGCCTGTTTCTAGCGACTGGGGAGGGCACAGTTTTGACCCTTTCCGATGCGGCGGTCTATGCGCTGAAAACGCTTTCACCAGGATGGTGCCGAGTAGGGAAGGTGATTGGTGTACTTCCAAGGCCGATTCGTGATTTAGGGTATCGTTCTGTAGCTGCTGTGCGGCGAAAGTTATTTAAGCAGCCAAAGGGTGCCTGTCCTTTGGTGCCCGTGGAATTAAGAGGCCGGTTTCAGCAATAGCACTCTTTACGGATTCTCTTTTGGAAAAGTGCCTACCTGGCTGGCTTCATCGAGAATCAATCGAGCGTCTCGTGGGTTTAAGTACTCCTGAATGGGCTCACCGTTATACCAGCGTTGTTGGTCAGCCATAAGCCGGTTCTTGATTTTGTTCAGGTTGTTTACATTCACTGCCAGCGATGTTGTGTAGAAGATAGCGGATGCTGCGAATAAAATTGGTAATGCCCGTTTCTTAACATCCCATGTTCTCCAATACATGTGGGCGTAGGCGAGGTAGGTGCAGCATAATAAAAGGGTGCTATATATTCGATACCGTGACGCTAATCCCTGTTTGGGACCCAGGTCAGTCCTGGCAATCGTGGTAAGTAATGCTGAGAGCAGTAGGTAGATGATGAAGTAGAAGAGCGTAGGGTGCGATTTGTGCAGACCCTTTCTAAAGAGCAAAAACAGAAGGACACATTGCAAGACTGCCAGAATGTTCAGCCAGGGTGATCCGAGGAAGTGAAAACATGAGCCCAGGAAATTGGTGAGAAAGTGCGCATATTCCGTTGGTGAGTTTCCGTCGATGTTTGCCTGAAGGTTAAGTTCGCCCAAGGAGATTCTAAATAGTACCCATCCCAGCGATATGATTCCCAGGGCAATGAAAGGTGTTTTTGAAAAAGAGGGTGAGGTCTTTCGGGTTTTCCAGTATTCAAATAGTGACCACAGTATCAAGGTTCCCAGTACGGCCAAACCAAAGCCATTGGTCAGCAGTGCCAGGCCGGTCAGTACCATCGCTAGCATTTTTTGTCTAAAATCGGGGGATGACCAAAGTCTAATTGCAAACCATGCAAATAGGAGTCCGGGAAAATTGTGGAGACTGGTAGTGCTCCAGGTAATGGTCCCCCAGTAAGAAGGTTGAAACAAAATGAAAGGTAGGGGAATGAGCCATATCCAGGGAAGGTCTTCTTCACGTTGGTCCTTAAGGAATTTCCAGTAGAACAATAAAAACACCAAAGCCCCGACCCAGATTTGCCTTGTTAGATTTACCTCTCCAAAGATCCAGAGATCGAAACTAACAACGGCTTTGACGATTAAGTGGATGTGTTCGTTATGAGGGACGAACCACGCCTTTATCTGATCACCCATCGTTTGCACAGAATGCACCAGGACAGTCGCGTAATCATCTAAAAAGGGAAAATTAAATGCATAGATCTGGACAAGTACAAGATAGATCAGAGCAGGAAGTGCTAGAAGAAGTATAACGAACCCAGCAGGGCGTGAGTTTTGGGAATCCATAAACGCAGTTAGAGCTTACTTCTTTTATGAGTCTCCACGTGAATGAAAACAAATTAATACTTAGCCGCGAGATGCTACTAGAAACAGTATCTTCGAAGCCGCGGAGTGATGTACTCTACTATTTATCGATGTAGCCGTGCTCTTCCAAGAACACTATCATATCTCCCACGGTTTTATAGTAGTAGGGGTTGGATCCGTCGCGGTAGTTAAAGAAACCATGTCCTTGATCTTTGTAGGTAAAGATGTGGCATTCGGTTCCAACCTTGTCCAAGGTGCGTTGGTAGTCGAAGGCGCCAGCCAGTGGAGTGGTTGTATCAGCATTCCCTTGAAAGATGACTGCTGGTGGGGCACCCTTTTTGATGTGCTTAAAAGGAGATAGATGTTCTGGATTGTTGAGTCCTAAACCAGGATTGAATAGGATCTGTAGGCTTGGCTTTAGAGGGATTTGGGTATCATCTGTTTTAGCGTCATAGCCTGGTAGGTTTACTATGGCAATGGAAAGGAACCCACCCGAGGAACCACCCCCTACAGCAATTCGTTCCTGGTCCAAATTAAAAACTTCCGCATGGGCTCTTACCCAACGAAAGGCGGACTTGGCGTCTTCGATGCATCGAATGACCAGAGCTTCGTCCTTCGCTTCCCCTTTGACCGCCCCGCGTATGTTCGTGTAAACAGAGGTGATTCCCATCTTTGCCAGGATCTTACCTTGCTCGTAGAATTGGTTAGGCTCTTCCCGTTTATTAAGTCCACTTCCATAATACCAAACGATTGCCGGGGATGGAGAGTCTGTCTTCTCAGAATGGGTTACATACAATTCGATCTCCGTGTCACCGACGGTTTTGTAGATGAACTTTTCACGTTCTCCAGAATGTCCAAGAACGGGTATAAGGAAAATTGCGAGTAGGGGTATAACTTGGCGCATAATTAGATATTATTTGAGATTCACTTCGATGTCACTGAACCACAGACCCATGCCCTCGGGATTACGGTGTTCTGTTGAAATAAGGATGCCATTAAAGTCTTGGTTCCCTTTCCAAACGGTTGGGCGTCCTTCACCTTCGCCGCCTCGGATAAAGTTCCAGGCGGTCACCGTGTAGTCGTCGGTATAAAATAGTTCATACACATCTCCCGGTGTGTAGCCGTCCTCATTGTTATAGATCACTCGGAGTTTCTGAACGGTT
>CALJGU010000148.1 GCA_938075565.1 uncultured Opitutales bacterium
ACGATGGATCAACAGATGGCTCCGTGGACCGATTGAGAGAATTTGGAGAGGCTATTAAGGTCGTTCAGCAAAAAAACCAAGGCCCTGGAGCAGCTAGAAATAATGGTCTGAAGATCGCGAAAGGAAAGTACATCCAATTCATGGATAATGACGATCTGGCCTCCAAAAACAAAATCTCAAGGCAGATGGAATGCCTACATCGCAATAAAGCAGACGCCGTTTACTCGCCTTGGGGGAAATTCCAAATCCAGGAATCCACAATCATTTTGGACGGCATGGTCCTCCAATCTCAGGAAATCCCTACTTCCGCTATGATCCCAGCCATGTTGGAAGGCTGGTCGACAGTTCTCCAAACATATCTGTTTAAACGTGAATTTTTAGACAAAATAGGCCCTTTTAAAACAGATGTAAGTTATTTGGAGGATATCGACTATTTAGTGCGTATCGTTTTAAATAACGCGGTAATGGCCTTTGAAAGTGCACCACTAGTCATTTACCGTAACAACTCGACGGACAAACTTTCGGCAACTGGCGCAGATTCGATTAAAAAGAGCAAAGCGGATGCCGAGTTCTTCAATTCCTTTATAGCTCACCTACAACGTCACGTGCCCCCAAAATTCAAACAATTAAAAAACCGTCTGGCCTTTAGAACTGCCAATACTTCTTACATCTTAAAAGATCATCCTGATTTACTGGAATCTCTAGATCATATGATGTCTCTCAAGCCAAGCTTTCCTAGTCCCTGGAGAGTCAGGGCCATAAAAAAGGTGCGTCAATACAAGGCTGGGTTAAAACACCGCATCTATGGATCCCGATACAATAGACTATTTTATCCACAGCAACTTAGTGAGCGCCAAAAGCAACTCATCTCAGACCTCGGCTTTAAAGATATCATCTCAAGCGAAATCTAATTCATCATATAAACTACCGACCAAATGCAAAAACTACTAGTAACTGGTTCTTCAGGCCTTATTGGTTCAGAAGTATGTACATTCTTCCATAGACAAGGATTTGAAGTACATGGCGTGGACAATAATCAACGCGCAGTCTTTTTTGGACCTCAAGGCGACACTCGTTGGAATCAAGAACGGCTGTCCACTGATCTTACAAATTTCAAACACCACGAAGTCGATATTCGAGATAGAGATGGAATCCTGAAACTGGTCGATGATGTTCGTCCGGACGTCATTATTCATACTGCCGCACAACCTAGTCACGATAGAGCAGCGGCTATTCCCTTTGATGATTTTGATAGCAATGCTGTGGGTACTCTCAATTTGCTGGAGGCGAATCGAAGAGTAAATACAAATGTTCCATTTATCCATATGTCTACCAATAAAGTCTATGGAGATGCTCCTAATAAGATCAAACTTAAGGAGCTCGACACGCGTTGGGATTACGATGACGAAAACTATGCTGAAGGAATTGCTGAAACCTTTTCAATTGATCAGTGTAAACATTCTCTGTTTGGCGCATCTAAAGTGGCAGCCGACATTATGGTCCAAGAGTACGGCCGTTATTTCGATATGCCCTCTTGCTGCCTTAGAGGTGGATGCCTGACTGGCCCCAATCATACAGGAGTAGAATTGCATGGATTTTTATCTTACCTCGTTAAATGCAATCTTGAAGGCAGAGAGTATAAGATTTTCGGGTACAAAGGGAAGCAAGTAAGGGACAACATCCATTCCGAGGATGTCGTTCGCTTCATGTTCGAATTTTTCAAAAATCCACGGTGTGGAGAAGTCTACAATATTGGAGGTGGAAAGAATAATTCATGCTCGATTCTCGAAGCTTTTGATATCGCAGCAACCTTCTCAGGGAAAAAGCAGGAATACACCTATTTGGACGACAATAGGATTGGCGACCATATCTGCTACTATAGCGATTTAAGTAAAATGAGGGAGCACTATCCAAATTGGGATATTACCATCTCTCTCGAAGAAACTATCGGACAAATTGTAGATGCTTGGAAGGCTCGGGAAGCTCAATGAAAATCCTGATCACAGGTATTGCCGGTTTTGTCGGAAGCACTATTGCGAAAGAGTTGCTGGCTCATAAGCCCGACATTTCAATTTACGGTCTCGACAATTTTATAAGACCCGGCAGCGAAAATAATCGCCTCGAGCTAAAAGCTATGGGCGTCACGGTGTTTCATGGAGACATACGTAACCGAAGCGATCTCGAAACAGTCCCCAAAGTGGATTGGGTCATTGATGCTGCGGCAAACCCCAGTGTTCTCGCTGGTGTGGATGGTAAAACCAGTAGCCTGCAACTGATTGAGCATAACTTGGGTGGAACAATCCAGCTGCTAGAGTATTGCAAAAGCTGCAAAGCAGGTTTTGTCCTCCTAAGTACAAGCCGAGTTTACTCTATCCCAGGAATAAGCTCCATTGAAGTTGAATCAGTGGACAAAGCATTCCGACCCATTGAAAACCAAAGCTTTTCAGAAGGAATTTCTACCTACGGAGTGGGAGAAAACTATAGTACCCAAGCTCCAGTCTCCCTCTATGGAGCGTCAAAGGTAGCCTCTGAAGTATTGGCGCTCGAATACGGCAGCACATTCGACTTTCCAGTCTGGGTAAACCGCTGTGGAGTTTTAGCTGGCAGGGGCCAATTTGGTCGCCCAGACCAAGGCATATTTTCATTCTGGATAAACGCATTCCTGAGAAAACAATCCATCAAGTATATAGGTTTTGGAGGAAAAGGAGACCAAGTCCGAGATTGCCTGCATCCAAAGGATCTTGTACCTCTTCTCTTCAAGCAGTTTTCCGCAGACGCCAACACAACCGATCGAATCTGCAACTTTAGTGGCGGTGTTGAAAACAGTATGTCTCTCGCACAATTGTCGGATTGGTGTGCAGAAAGATGCGGCGATCACGAAGTAGGAGCTGAACCCGCTATGCGGCCCTTTGATATCCCTTGGATGGTCCTTGATAATCGGAAAGCACTCTCCACTTGGGATTGGCAACCAACGACGCCAATCAACGATATCTTGGAAGAGATTTTGGCTCATGCCAGAGAAAATCCTGACTGGCTGGAAATCTCTAAACCCTGATACACCTAAAGGCCCAAGAACCATTTATTTATCAGCATGAAGATCCTCTATTTCAACAACTCAGCATTTGGTGGACTTGCGCAGTACGCGCATTTTCAGGCCAATGCGTTGGTCGATGCCGGTTGTGAAGTAGATTTTTTATGTCCACCTAATTTTCCCGACTACGAAGATCGAAGATACAATGCCATCAAAGTTCTTTCCGCAAAAGCAAAGAGAACGGGCGCTTCTAAATTAGCTCGTCTGTTTGGGTTCTTCAAAGAGATCACCTCAGATATAAAAAGCCTCGTTAACTTCTTGGAGAACAATTCCTGTCAACATGTCCTTTTCGGTTCTTACCTCGAGTATTTTTCACCCTTCTGGATAGGGTCACTCAAGCGAGTAAAGAAGAGTGGCATTGTATTCGGCACAGTACTACACGATCCGATTAGAGATACGGCGCTTGGGCCAGCCTGGTGGCACAATTACTCGGTCAAGAAAGCGTACGACTTTGTAGACCTTATTTTTATTCATCAAATCCTCAAAGACCCTTCGGCGAATGTGCCAACCACCCTACCCCAATACGTAGTTCCCCACGGGCCCTACCCGGTAGATGCTCGGCCCCTAAGTAGAGAAGACGCCTGTGCAAAATTAAAGCTACCAGAGGGTCGCATTCTCCTACTCTCTTTTGGGCATATCCGAGATAACAAAAATCTCGATCTCGCTATTAAAAGTTTAGCCGCGCACCCGGAGATTCATCTTGTGGTAGCCGGTCAGAGCTTGAATGAAACACAGAAACAACCAGAAGATTACAAACTCCTGGCAAAGGAACATAAAGTTGAAGATCAAATAAGCTGGTACACAAATTACATTCCTGACGAAGAGGTAAATGACTACTTCTGCGCAGCGGATGGAATTCTTCTTACCTACAGCAAGGGCTTTCGCTCAGCAAGTGGCGTACTCAATCTTGCGGCCGCATTTGACAAACCGTGTATAGCCAGCTCAGGCCCTAGCCCTTTGGAAGACCTGGTAAAACAATACTCACTTGGAGTTTGGGTGGATCCAGATGACGCAAAGTCATTAGCCGAGGGTATGAGTGAATTTAAAAAGCAAAGACTACAACCCGATTGGGAAGATTATCGAAAAGATAACTCTTGGGAAAGAAACGCCAACATCACCAAGGATGCTTTTCTAAAATTGGGAGGTGCCGCATGAGTAAGCCACAATCCAAAGATACGTTGAAAGTGTGCTTGGGCGCGATCTTATCGTACAGCTACAATCATTGGTTGAATAATTTCCCATCGCGAACCATTCGTAAGGCTTATCTCAAAGCCTACTTAGAACATCTAGGAACTAAGGTTGGAGTCCAAATGGGTGTTAAATTCCTTAATGGAAGAAAAGTGAGTATTGGTGACAACAGTGTTGTAAACTGGGGATGCACATTTGACGGAAGAAAGTATCCAATCTCTCTAGGGAAGAATGTTTCCATTGGGCCGGATGCAACGATCCTCACTCTTGGTCACGATCCCAGGTCCCAAACGTTCGAAGACCAAGGTGGCCCCGTTGTCATTGAGGACCGCTGCTGGATTGCATATAGATCGACCATTTTGCCTGGAGTAACGATGGCAGAGGGATCCGTATTGGGAGCTGGGTCAGTCTTAACAAAAGACACGGTTCCTTTTGGAATCTACGCTGGGGTTCCGGCAGTCAAAGTGGGCGAACGTCCAACAGATTTATCATACAGCTTCAACTTCAACCCCTGGTTGATATAACTTATGACAATATTTGATCTGACAATTCAATGGGCAGTGCTCATAGTAGTGGTTGTATTCATGCTGATAAGAGGTCAGCTCACTCTCTTTCATCCCTCTTCAATTTATTTGGCCTTCCACATGTTGGTCTTCTGCATACGGCCTACCTTAGTGGCCTTTGAGGACTTTGATTTTGCATTCAATTATATGGAGCTCAGTCCCACCGATGAGCTACTACGCCAAACACTTTGGATTAGCTCTGGCTCACTACTCCTCTTTGTTTTCTCATTCTGCCTCACTACCAATGAACGCGGTATAACAAACCTCGTTCACGGGTTTCGAGTAAGCCCTCAAATGCGCAGATCCTTTATCATCATGGTGATAATGTTCCTCCCTCTTGGGCTTTACTCTATTTTCTTTTCGCAAATCGCTGGAGAGAGAGTTGGTGGCGTATTTATCATGACGGGTAGCTCTGGGTATGCGAATGATGCACAACAAGTATTCATACCCATAACGATTCTATTTATGGTAATGTTTAAGTGGAAATGGTGGTCTTTTCTTCCATTTCTTTTGTTCGTGTATTTTCGCCTGACACAAGGGTGGGCACGTTGGACCGTGATATTACCCTTTCTTGCCGTGGTCATGTTCTATTGCTGGCAAAAAAGTAAGAACATCCCCCCTTTACGATGGCTTATTCCTGTACCCTTTCTCTTCCTCATTTTCAATCAAATGAGTCACCAGAGAATGTTCGTGGCAAATATGTTCGCGCCTTCGAACAAGGCAGTATCAATCGTGGAATCCAAGGCTTCTATCATGGAGGAGCAGCTCGCATTTCGACGGCAATGGGATACTCTGGATTTTGCAAACTTTGACTACCTGGCGTATGTACTGGATAAAGTCCCGCGAGAGACGGGCAAATACTCATACGGCGTACAACACCTTCAGCTTTTTACCGAGCCAATACCACGAAAATTGTGGAAAAATAAACCAATTGGCGCCCCAGTTAAGTACTTTGATTTAAATGATTACGGCGACTTCAACGGACTAACCGTTTCGATCATTGGGGACGGTTGGATTTCAGGAGGATGGGTAGGTGTAATTATCAATATGAGCCTAACCGGCATGGGCCTTGGGTTATTCTATAATTGGTTTTGTAGAAATCAGTTTAACATCTTCAAAGTCACTTTCTTCATTGTGACGAATTCTGTATTGCTTCAAATGTTCCGTGATGGAGGAATCGTCTCAATGGCGAAATTCATGCTGTTCACCCAATTGCCAATTCTGGTTTGGTGGTTCTTCCACAATTGGGAAATGAGAGGTGAAGAAGGTGTTGTTCACGACGGTAACTTCGACACTGAAGATGATAACTATTATGTTGAAAGGTACTGATGTCAGGTGCAGCAAAACAGAAAAAAGCACTCATCGTCTGGGGCAACTGGGGACCATACCACTACAGCCGTTTTAAGGGATTTAAACAAGCTTGTACCGACAAGGGCATTCAACCAATTGGGCTAGAGCTGTTTCAGAAAAGTAATATTTATGAATGGAGTACCAGCCAGGAAGAAACGAGCGTAAAGCACTTTTCATTCGGAGAGGAAGAAATGGCATTTCCTATTTGGAAATGTTTTACTCAGTTACTGCCGTATCTTTGGAAGCTCAAGGCTGACTACGCATTTGTGCCCTCTTATTGGCATTGGTCACTCTTTATAAACTTTATCTGTCGCATCCGTGGTGCCAAAATCATCATGATGAATGAATCCCATGCAGACACGGAAAGGGCGAAGGGGATTAAGCGATGGATTAAATCACGGATCGTAAAACGCTTTCATGCAGCATTCGTCGGGGGAAAGCCTCATGCTAGGCATTTTGAATCGTTAGGAATGAAGCCGGAAAGTATTTTTCCAGGATACGATGCAATTGATGTTAGCTATTTCGCAGAACAGGCAGATGATGTCAGGTCAAACGCGACAGAGAAACGCAACCTACTAGGCCTACCTGACCGTTACTTCCTCAGTTTGAGTCGCATGGTTGAAAAGAAAAACTTACCCGGATTGGTTGAAGCGTATTCACGTTTAAATACACAACCGATGGACCCAGTCCCACATCTTGTTTTCGTGGGGTCCGGGCCTTTAGAGAAAGAAGTTAGGGAAGCTGTAATTAAGTATGAGCTTCCTCATTATGATCATACGGAAGGCAAAGAAACAGGGACTATCGATAACCATAGCAAAGGCGTTCATTTCTATGGTTTCCGTCAAATTGACGTGAACCCCACTTTCTTTACACTGGCAGATGCTTTTATAATGCCCAGCCTATGGGAAGAATGGGGCCTAGTTGTAAATGAAGCTCTCGCATGCTCAACTCCAGTCATTGTTTCAGCGAATGCCGGTTGTGCAGAGGATCTCGTTATTGAAGGAGAAACCGGCTATAAGATTGATCCTCGGAATATTGAATCCATTACAACAGCAATGTCTCATATTGGAGCTAATACATCCGACCTACAGAAAATGGGAACTGCTGGCCTGACTATTGTTAAACAATTCGATTGTACAAATTTCGGAAATAACGCGATGAGTTCGGTCGAGTACACAAATAGATAGAATGAAGCATCTACATTTCACACAATCCGTAGAAGCACTTCGAGGTGGAGGACTTGGCAAAGCCGCCATCGATCTGCACAAAGCATTTCTTAGTGTAGGGACTGATAGTTTTTTCGTGAGCACCAAAGAAGGGACTAATCAGCATGAGATCCCAAGTTCTCTTATTGGCAGTAGAAGCGGGCCTCAGAAGTGTTTTTACTCTCCTGACATCAAGGAGCGCTCATCAACGTGGGGAGAAGAAATGGACGTATTCCATGGCCATGGATTTTATGTATACCCAAACTGGGTATTAGGGGGAGAAGCTCGCAAGAGATCCAAAATGCTCATCTATCATCCGCATGGATTTTTAGAGCCATGGATTCTCAATCGCTCAAAAATGCCAAAGGCAATCGCGCACACACTATTTGAGAATAAGAACTTTGCTTACGCCCAACTATGGCGAGCGCTTACCGACAAGGAAGCAAACCAAATCCGCGACTGCGGAGTAAAAGCACCTATAGTAGTCGCAGCTAACGGCGTTCATCTAAACGAATACGATAAACAGCCAGAATCCGGCCTTTGCCCCGAAAAGAAAAAGAAACGCATTCTCTTCCTAGCTCGTATTCACCCGAAAAAAGGATTAAAGATTCTCCTGGAAATCTGGCCTGACATTCAAAAGCAATTTGGAGATTGGGAGATCATTGTTGCGGGCCCCGATGAAGGCGGCCACCGCACAGAATTGGAGCAACTTTCGGAGTCAAAGGGACTGACTGATTCAGTAAAGTTTATTGGGACCGTTTCTGGAGACTCCAAACTTGCGTGGTTAAAATCAAGTGACCTATTTATTCTTCCTTCTTACTCTGAAGGATTTTCAGTGGCTGTACTTGAAGCTATGACCTGTGGTAAGCCAGTGCTTATAACAAGCGGCTGCAATTTCCCTGAAGTAAGTGCAGAGAATGCCGGCTGGATTTGCGAAGCAGAACACAGCTCATTGTCGAAAGCATTGGTCAATGCCCTCAGCCTTCCTGAGGAAGAATTAAGCGCAATGGGTGAATGCGGCCGTGCCCTCGTTGAAAAGAAATACACGTGGACAAAAATTGCTGAGACCATTATAGATGCAGCCAATGAACAGCGAACATAGCACTGAAGAATCAAAAGTCCGCCTAGATACCTTTGATCCAAAATCAGGGTTAGACCGCGGGCGATCAAAGCTGGTGGAAATCATCTGGTATCTGACCAAATTGGTATTTTTTCTAAGTGCGTTTCCATGGCCGAGGGGCTTGAAACACTTTCTCCTGAGGTGTTTCGGCGCAGCAATCGGGATGGGTGTGGTAATCAAGCCAAGAGTTAATATTCATTTCCCTTGGAAGCTGATCGTCGGAGATCATGCCTGGATCGGTGAGGAATGCTTTATCCTAAATTTCGAGGCTGTCACAATCGGAGCACATGCCTGCTTGTCACAACGGACGTTTCTATGCGGAGGCAATCACGACTTTAGGTCACCAAGCTTTGAATACAGAAATAAACCAATCACAATCGGCGCTGGCTCATGGATCGGCGCTCAATCCTTTATAGGCCCCGGTGTTAATGTAGGGTCGAATACCGTAGTAGCAGCAGGTTCCATTGTTACCAAATCGCTGCCTGTGAATGCTGTCTGTGCCGGTAATCCATGTGAAGTGAAATCCACTCGATGGAAAGATTAAGAGCCTGGAAAACGAACGAAAATAACCATTCTCTCCATGTCCCCAAAATACATAGTCGCATTCAACAGAGACCGAGATTTCTACCAGGTCCCTATTGCATTAGCTAAGGCAGGGAAACTGGAACGTCTCATAACTGATTTTTATACTCCTGACTCTTTATTGGGGAGCAGCTTCCTGAAAGATTTCTTAAAAAGAAGATCCACACCGCACATACCATCCTCTCTAACGGCATCCACTTTCCGGGCCCTTTTCCTGCAATTTGTAATTCGTCTTCCTTTCATATCTGAAAGTCGAAGGTACAAACTTTTTAAACGATTAGACCGCATTCTCTCCGTAAAAGCAGGCAAGCTTGCAAAGGAATCAAATGCCCAACTTTTAATTTACAGTGGCTACGCCAAAGAGGCGTTTGAAGCAGTAAAAGGAACTGGTACTCAACGCATTTTATTCGTCTACCATCCACACGCTCAACTTCCTGAAGAGATCCTGGAGGAGGATTTTAAATCGAGTCCTGAAATTGCTTGGTCGAGGAATCTTCATCACCTTGAAAGCAAGCTCTCAGACAACAACCGACTGACCGAAGAAATAAAAATGGCGGACCTCGTAATTACAGCGAGCTCGTTCACTCGAAAATCCGTTCGTCATATATTGCCAGACTATAAGAATATTACCGTAGTTCCTTATGGGACTCGTGAAGATTACCTCGAGATTCCTCTAATTCCCAGCAATGGAGAGAAATGCAAATTCCTTTTTGTAGGACAGGGAGTCCAGAGGAAGGGCCTTCATCATTTGATTAAGGCTTGGGAAGAATCAAAGGACTTGAACATAAGCCTGACTCTTGTCTGTTCCGTAATTGATCCAGGTATTACTGATAAAATCAAAGAGCTAGGCATCGAAATCAAACAGAACCTAAGCGGGGATCAGTTAAAACAAGAATTCGCTCAAGCAGATGTATTTATTATGGCTTCATTAGTTGAGGGATTCGGATTGGTATACCTAGAAGCTTTGGCTGCGGGTTGTTACACGATAGGTACAGAGAACACCGGTTTACCGGATCTTGGACTCACCGAAGAGGTCGGTGATATTCTGCCAAGTGTAGATTCAGCTACCGTTGCTCAGTCTATCCAGACGGCACACCAAAAGTGGGAATCCGGAAAACTGAACAAGCAAGGAATTCGCGATTTTGTATCTCAATTTTCTTGGGACCGATTTCAGAGTGCCATTGTAGAAGCCGTTGACCAGACAGCTCATAAAAGATAGTTTTGGTCCTGATTGGGGTCCTTTTAAATAATTTGTAAGCGAAAAAGAAAAACTCCGCTAATCTGGAGTTGGACTCAGGTGAGGTAGCTACCGGATCATTTGTCCGTACGAATAGGGAGAAACAATTTTCAAATTCCTATGGTAAAAACATCCACTCTTCTTTCTCTTCTGACGGGATTAGTATTGGGCGCCTTTTCTTCAGCAGTCCACGCCCGGGTTCCATCCAATCTTCAAGTATTGGACAAGGGGTATATGCATATATCACTGGAATGGACGGACAACAGCTCGTTTGGTGACCACCAGGTAATCCAACGAAAGAAAGCTGGGGAATCATCATTCCAAGCTCACGTGCGCCTACCTAACAATGCCAGTTACTACCGTGACCTAGGATTAGAATCCAATACGACATATACCTAACGCATTTTCACGGTTTCCGAAGGTGTGTTTTCTGAATGGGTAGAGACCACTACTCGAACAGAAATCAATCCTCATACAAAAGTAGTTAACGTAAAAGATTTTGGCGCGGCTGGTGATGGGATGGCCAATGATACGGAAGCTATCCGCAGTGCTATTGACGCCATCTACGCTGAAGGAGGTGGAACCGTCTACCTACCCACAGGGACCTATGCAGTCGCTCCCGACAAAAGCGCTGGCATCATTTTTTCGCTAGAGCATGGAAATATATTTTTCAAAGGTGACGGCCCAGAAAACACCATCATTTCTTGTTACGTCCATGGGATGAAGGATCCCGAAACCAATTGGGATTATACCACCGATGGAAAGCTGGTACGAGGATTCTGTTTCAGTCTCAATTCAGAGTGGTTGGTAAGAAATTCTAACTATGTCTTTGAAGGTTTGAGAGTCACCGGAAACACTCGACCCACAGGAGACACTTTATGGTGGACCAATGAGCAAATGGAATCTGGTTGGGACATCAGCCACAAAGGCCTTTATTTTGGCAGCCTCAATGACAATGTTTTAATCCGAAACACGGTATGGGACGGGTTCAGAGGAGAGATCATTTACTCGGGAGATCACTGGGGCGGGAAACTCAAACTCGAAGACACCAAGGTTTACGGAACCAATAGTAGTGCCATTTCTACATCAGCCGATTTTGAGTGTGTAAACATCGAGGTTTGGGATGCCGCTAATACCTGTATCGAAAGCGCATTCTTTAAAGATTTAAGCCCGCTCAAGCAAACTCAGAACGCCATTTTCAGAAACTCAATTTTTCGAACCCGGGATGTGATGCTTACCGATTGGGACCGCAATCCACTTCTCGTAGACGATACAACCGGCCACAGCGCATTAGCTATTTTCAATGCACCAGGCACATACATGATCATAGATGGTTGTACGATTGAAAATACCAAAAAATGGGGCGTCCTGATGGACGCTGGCCAGCACAACTTTACCATACTCGACACCGTATTTCGAAACTCAGCCACGGTGGGTGCTGTCTACATGGAAACCAAGGACCAATCGAATCCCTATTTTTTAACCACTTGGGCCTTTAATTTGGCCATGAGAGACAGAGTAAACGAAGCACTACCACTAATTGAATCACTTACAGAGGAACATTTAAGTGAACCGCAACGTGCCGTTTACATTGCCTACATTTACTTGGAAGCAAATATGCTAGATACAGCTGAATCATATGCAGCAAAGGTTGATTCATCTTCTCTATTTCGAGAAGAGCAGGCTCTTCTGAATTCTACCCTGAAAGCCATTCAAGAAGCAAAAAATTAAACCCTCCCTGGATATAGGAGAATCCCCTATGGGGGTCGCGGGGTGACCACGAGTGGCGGATAATAGTGGCCCCCGATTGTTGAAAACTACCTAAACTGGTAGTCTTAGCGCGTCATTGGATTAAAAGGTCAGCAATTAAATCTTTAGCGTGTTATGAAAATTATTATCTCCTCAGTCGTAGCTTTACTGGCGACAGCAGCGGTAGCCACAGCTCAAATGAGCAACGTTGCAATTAACATTGTATCTGGAGTCACAGAACTAGGTGTTATTGCTCCCGACCATTCCATATGCGGAGTCATCGGCGGATTTGCTCTCATTGGAGTAATCGGAGCCAGAAGGATAAGAACCAAAGGCTGAGCCCAATCAAATTTGTTCACTAGATTTTGAAGCCCTCCTGCAAAGGAGGGCTTTGTTGTTTTTAGAGGTCCATTAATGCAGCAAGGCTCAAATTTCACAAAAATGGGCTCTGACGTTCCCCATAGGCTCCTCAAACTACGATTTTGGGAGGGACAGCTCTAAAAATGCGAGATTCTCCTCTAGCGCTATAGGGAATTTCCATATGGACATTTAGGATTTTTGCTGCAATTTGTCTTCGGATTCTTTCCCGTTCTTCACGGAAAAACCCTACACACAAGTCATTTTCCGAACTAAGCTATGCCCATCCAGGAAATTCCTTTGGAATTAGATCACCTCCTTAAAAAGGGAGGTATGGCTTATTGGCAGGCAGGCAACCACCGAAAGTCGATGACTTTGCTGTCCCCATGGGCCGCACAAATTCTAGGTGAGAAGGCGGGATCTATAAGCGAAGAGGATGACTGGTTTGAATCCATACACCCGAATGACCTAGAAGATACTAAGGATACCATTCTCGCCAATCAGGGGAAGAATATCTATGAAGTTGATTACCGTTGGGCCGATTCAGAGGACTCCTACATTTGGTTAAGAGAAATCGGCCATAGAAAAGCACCGGAATCACCAGAATACGAAGGTTTGATCTACGCTATCAAGGTGCAAAAAGAGCTGGAGCACAAAGCACTCAATATTTCAGAGCGTGAGAAGCGGAAGCTCGGACGTGAATTACACGATGATCTTTGCCAACAATTGGCTGGAATGCTGTTTTTTACCAACAATCTGGTTTATCAGATTAAGACGGGCAAAGATACTGAAGTGCTTGTGGAAGCTACCAATGAGATCAAAAAGCAGCTCCAACTCAGTATTGAAAAAACTCGGTGCCTATCCCACGGCCTAAATCCTGTAAGTTTGGAAAGAAAAACGTTCCAGGAATGCCTCATAGAACTCATCCAGCAATCGCAGACCCTGTATTCAGTCAATTGCCAGTTTCAAATGAGTTCAGATCTCACTATTGAAGATCAGGATATTGCCACTCACCTATTTAGAATAACCCAGGAATCCATCAATAATTCTATCCGTCACGGAAACGCAGACACCATAAGTATTACTTTACAAAAGGAAGGCGACTTTGGTATTTTAACAATCCACGACAATGGAGCGGGCTTTAAATCTGACCCTCTTAATACAGATGGTATGGGCTTACATAATCTCAGAAGCAGAGCACGAATGATCAATGCTGTCATTGACATCGGAAATAACAAACAGGGAGGCGCCTCGGTTCACTGTAAATTCAGAATCCGCCCTACTCAACCATAACGGAGCCCAAACAATCCAAAGGTCGTATGATTAATATCTTTCTTGTCGATGATCACCCATTAATTCGCAAAGGGTTGTCCCAACTATTGGGGCAAGAGGATGACATGCAAATTTGCGGAGAAGCTGAAGACGTACCTTCAGCCCTCAAAGGAATACCACAAACAGGCCCCGACCTAGTTATTGCTGATATTTCACTGCGCGGTAACAATGGGCTAGAGCTTATAAAGAATATCAAAGCACTGTATCCTCATCTGAAGGTACTTGTTTTCTCTATGCACGATGAAGTTGTTTACGCACAGCGTGCACTTCGTGCGGGCGCTCGTGCTTATGTCATGAAGCAAGAGGATGCTGATAAGATCAAAGCTGCAATTCGTAGAATCATGGAAGGTGATATCTATGTAAGTCAGAAAGTATCTGACCAACTTCTGCACCAAATTGTTAACGGAACAGCATCAAGCAGCCAATCACCAGTTGATAGATTGAGCGACCGGGAACTGGAAGTAGTTCAGTCCATTGGGAATGGCCTT
The DNA here is from genome assembly GCA_938075565.1 of uncultured Opitutales bacterium. Taxonomy (GTDB): domain Bacteria; phylum Verrucomicrobiota; class Verrucomicrobiia; order Opitutales; family UBA2995; genus UBA2995. Next base: position 14,263 of record CALJGU010000148.1, read on the forward strand.
TCTACTCGGGAAATTGCAGGTTCACTTAATGTTTCAGTTAAAACAATTGAATCTCATCGCGCTCATATTAAGGAAAAGCTGAACTTGAAAAACGCTACCGAGTTGGTGCAGTTCTCTGTTCAATGGGTTGAGCACGAAAACAGCAAAATGCATTAAAGAAGGAGGATATTGGTTCAAGTGTCTTGATCCAAAAAACCTTCAAATTTTCCTTCGATATTCTTAGGGAATCAATACACGCAAGGTGTGTCAGGGTTTACCCCTAGAGAGCTGGGGGACTTTCCATCAAAACCTGAACGGGGATGAGCCTGATTGTAAGGTGGATAGGAAATATCATACAATAAGTGCAAGT
>CALJGU010000149.1 GCA_938075565.1 uncultured Opitutales bacterium
TAGTTTTAATCGCTGGCTTGCTGGTCCCCTTGAGTTTTTTTACCTCAAACGCGTCTGCTTCCCGAAGTCATTGGAGTGTAAGTTATTCCTCCCATGGTAATCGAAGTAGCTCTCACTACGGCCATCGAAGCCCTAGTTACCGATCTCATAGCTATCATAGACCCAGTAGCTCACGGTATTCGAATTCTCATCGATATCCATCCTATAGCTATTCGAAGTACCGCTATTCCTCCCGACCTAGCATTAGCGTAAGTATTGGTAGTGGGCATTACGGCGGTTACTACAGTTCCTTGCCAATTGGATATTCCAGTTGTGTCGTTGGTGGACTGACTTACTACACGCACGGAGGAAGGTATTATCGTCCTCGGAATACGGGCTATGTCGTTGTTTCCAATCCCTATGTAGTAGCACCTAGAACAAGGACCGTTACGACGCATCGAGTAGGCAGCAAATATGACGCTTCCCCAAGAATCTGGGTGTCCGGTAAGGAATACCTTATCGATGAGGGAGAACTCTTTTGTATAACTACCAGTGGCTTGGTCTGGGCAGAATTACCGATTGGATCTGTTACTGCATCTCTTCCGGCTCAGGCCTCGAGTGTCTATTACAAGGAAATTGAGTTCTATGAAGCCGGGGGTATTTACTTTCAAAGGGTGCCAGAAGGTTATCGCTTGGTTTACCCTCCCTGGGAAGAAGGGTTCTAAGAACCAAATAAATTTTAAACTAAAAGGGGATCCGAAAGGGTCTCCTTTTTTTTAAGCCTTTGCGATGGATCGCTTGGCATCCTAAGTGGTAGGGTAGGAAATGTTGAATCAGGGTACTACTCGCTCAGAGTATCTCTTTCGGAATTTTCTTTAGCCTTTCGAATGTTCTCCGACCGCCAGCCGTGCTAGTTTAAGGCTACAAACACTAGAATACTGATTGTCCAAGCGGTTTTCTCGTTTTCGAAGAAGTAGTGAATTACGAGGACAGTAGAAATTGCCAGCAGGAGAATGAGGAATGCGCGCCAGGATTTTTTGAATTCCAGGCACAGGTCCACTATCCATTCCAGTATCGTGAGAGGGTTCATGTGAGAAAGAGTTGAAAGAAAGCTTTTATAAGTGTAGCTGAGTAAGTAAACAAAACCCAATATGAGTCTAGAATCTTCTTCTAAATCTGATCGTCGTAACTTTCTTAAAGGCGTCGGTGGCGTGGCCGCTGGAATGGCCTTGGTTGGAACGGGGCAGGAAATGTCTGCGGCGAGTCACAAAAATATGGATACAAAACATCCTCTTTCAACTAACACTTATCCTTGGATGACTTTCTATCGGCGCGAAGGCGGTGAGTTTGAGTCTGACTTACCGCGTGCCATATCCGAAGTGAAGAAGAGTGGCGCGGATCACTTTGAGCCGAACCTCAAGTCGTTGGAGTTTGTGGATGAGCTGTCCAATGAGCTGCAAAAGCAGGAAATTGGAATGCAGTCCGTATATGTGAATAGTGACCTCTGGGATAAAGAGAAAGCGAAAGCATCCATGGACTGGGTGATGTCCGTTGTTCGAAGGGCCAAGAAACGTATGGGCACCAAAGTCGTAGTCACCAATCCGAGTCCCATTCAATGGGGAAGTCCTGAAAATAAAAACGACGAGCAATTGGCAGTTCAACGCGATGCATTGGAGGAATTAGGCAAAGCCATTGATTCTGAGGGGATGCATTTGGCCTATCATTTTCACGATCCAGAGTTTCGCGAAGGCGCGCGTGAGGTCCACCATATGTTAGCCGCGACAGATTCCCGGTATGTGAAGCTTTGTTTGGATTCTCACTGGGCCTATCGAGGAGCTGGAGACTCAAATGTGGCACTCTACGATATCATTAAACTGTACGGTTACCGCATCGTTGAGCTCCACATACGCCAATCCAAAGGCGGAGTATGGACTGAGGCTTTCGGTGACGGTGATATTGATCATGACCGTCTCACCAAGGAACTGGTCAAGCTCGGTGTGTCTCCCATGGTTACTATGGAACAGGCAGTGGAAGGCAAAACACCTCATACCATGAATGGACTTGAGGCTCACAAGATTTCTCACGCCAGAGCGCGTAAGGTATTTGCGCCTTTTATCAGTTAGAGCAAAGAGCATGTAAAGGTAGGGCAACTGCGTCCTCGCAGTGCCGATTCAGCTCACCACCAACTTAAGGGTAGCCAATACCAATACCGCTGCCAAAACCGGCCGCAGGTGTTTCGGATTGGCTAGGCTACTTCCCCAGCGTGCTCCGATAAATCCGCCAACAACCACCGTTCCCGCAAACCACGGCCATTGAGCGATTAAATTGCCACTGACCTGAGGATGCCCCAGTAGTCCGGCTGCTGAATTCACGAAAATGAAAGGAGCGGAGACCGCCGCCGCTGTCTTTATATTTGCCCATCCGCAAATGAGAAGGAGGGGAGTCAGGAAAATCCCACCTCCAACGCCAATCAGGCCAGAGAAAAGTCCAATGATGGCACCCGAGACAATGATGGCCCAAATGGGTGGCTCTTTAGTCGTTTGCTGGTCTTGAACCGTTATAAACAAACGCACGGTGGCAAACACCAACGCTGCAGCTACCAGAACCTTGAACAGGCCGGGAGACAGGCTTGTTCGTCCCCCCAGGTAGGCGAACGGAATCGATACCACCGAAAACATCCAGAACAGTTTCCAGGCAAAGTGACCGGCCCTGAGAAACAAAATGGTTCCCATTAACGAAACTACCAGATTCAGGGTCAATGCAGTCGGTTTCATTACCAATACTGGGACGCTGGCCAAGGCCATGATCGCCAGGTAGCCGGATGCCCCTCCATGCCCGACCGAAGCGTACATGGCCGATACGACTAGGAATATCGGTATAAGGATCAGCAGCTCGTTCATTTATTAGGTGATTGTTTGTCTATGCCGCGGCTACCTTTCAGTGCAATGGAAATAGGTCGGATATCCTATTATTTTAGGGGTCAATTTTGTGTGAAAATGTATTCTTCAACGAACTAAGTTATCTCAATGGGCAGTTCATTTTATTGGGATCGAATAGTGTGATCATGACCTCTCTCAATGGTGAGAGTTTTGTAACCCGCAATTCAGAATCTGGATTTTTGGGTGCTGGTTTTACCTCTGTTGCATCGCAAGGCTCACTCTTGTTGGTAGGCAGTAGCAGTGATGCTCTTTATCAATCAGTAGATGCGGGTGTTAGCTGGGCGCCGGTTGAAAACCTGCCATTTGGGTTTAAGGCGGAATTCCTCACCTTTTCGAATCTATGGTCCGGAGATGCAGGCAACTCCTTCTCGTTGGATGGTGTAAACTGGATGCTTACCACAGTAAGCGGCTTTGCTTCTGGCCTGCAAGTCGGAGCACTCGGGAACTATACCAATGCTCCACTCCATGTAAACTTGGGTAGTAGTTTTTCAGGAACCAACACAGCTCTTTCTTCTGATGGAAGAAATTGGAGTTTTCGGTCATTTGAAAGTGATAGTTCTCCGGAAAATTTCTTTAACTCCATAGCCTATGGCGCCGGCGTCTTTGTTGCCACGGGGAGTCCCAATGCATCGGGGGGATGCGGTCTGGGCTTCCGTAGATGGCGTCCATTGGGAAGTGGCTCCGGCGAATGTCTTTCAAGAAGGATTTTTTACTCAAAATGGAGGCTTCGAAGACGTCGTCTTCCATCAAGGTGATAATGCCTTCTGCGGGGTTGGCGCTCTGGGTATGGTGGTTCGTTTTGAAGTTTCTTCCAGCGATTTCGTGCCCCCTGGTCCCGAGCATCGTCTCGGTATCGAATACGTGGGTGGCATGATCAAGATGCAATGGAACACCTTTGAGGACTTCAATTACCTGCTTTCTACGCGTTCCAGATCTGCCAATACGCTTTGGTGCCAAGGTTCAAATTCGGCCTTCATCCGACGGAATACATTCGGTAACTTTTCGGCCAGATCGTGTTTCTCGGCTGGATCGGCGATGATGTCGTAGAGGCGAAACTCTTCTTCCTTTTTGGAAATGAGTTTGTATTTGTAGTCCATCCAGACTTTGCCGTTGTGCAGAAAACCGATGGGTTTTGTCCGTGTCCAATTGGGTTCTTCGATCAACGGCCAGATGCTCATGCCATCGTACGGGCGGTCATCCGGTAGAGGAATGTCGAGTGCAGCAAGTATGGTCGGAAAGTAGTCGGTGGTTACACAGGGGGTAGTGACGGTTTGCCGCTTTGGGCACTTGGCGGGCCAGACTAAGAGTCCGGGAACGCGAATGCCGCCTTCCTGAAGAGATAATTTAAACCCGGTCAGTCCACCAACACTGCCGACGTGTCTTGGCGATCCTTGTCGAGCCGCACCGTTATCAGAGCAGTACCAGACCATGGTGTCGTCGGCGACGTCCAACTCCTCGAGTTTGCTTCGGAGTCGACCAATTTGTTCGTCCATCGCAGTAATGCAGCCGTAGTAGTGTTGTTCGTTGTCTGAATATTCTGAATACATCTCTTTGTATTTGGAACCAGCCACAACAGGAGAGTGAGGTGTGTGAAACCAGATGACGGCGAGGAAAGGCGTATCGGACTCGACTGCGTTTTCAATAAACGGAATTGCACGATCCATCAGTACGCGTGAGTCATCACCGTCTACATTCACCGTCGCAACTTCTCCGGGTCCTGTGAAATACTCATTCCCGTACTTTGAGCCTTTCAAAGCATTCTCTTCGTCGGATGCATTCTCCTTGATCCCGCCTGGATGTTTCATCGGATCCCAGGTCGGCACTTTCGATTCCGTAACAAAGCTCACATCGACATCCCTTTCCCAGGGAGGGCAATAGTAGCGCTCCGGATCCTCCATGAAAGCACCCCAACGATTCTGGTCGGGCTTCTTCGGTGAGAGCGTCCCCATGTGCCACTTGCCAAAATGTCCGGTCGTGTAGCCTTCTTGCTTCAGCACCTTTGTCAGCGTGATTTCCTCGGGCTCGAGCATGCCCTTCATAGCAAAAGTGATTCCTGTGCGATAGGGATGCCTGCCCGTGTAAACGCTTGCGCGAGTAGGGGAGCACATCGCATTGGCCGAGTAGAAACGAGTGAAGGTGATCCCTTCCTTGGACATCTTGTCCAGATGGGGTGTCTTCAAGTGCGGATGGCCATTGTAACCGGTGTCACCCCAGCCTTGGTCATCGGCCATCATCAGGATGATGTTGGGGCGGTCTGCGGCGTGACTGAAAAGAGAGCCTAGGAGAAGGGATAGAAAAAGTAGATAGGTTTTGGGAGTCATAGATTATTAGAGGAAAGGTATTCGATGGTGATATCGCAATTCCAGTCTTTCTTCATCGTATCGTCAGCACCAAGCACAAAGTAGAGGTCGAATCGACCTTCGCCAGCTTCGAGAGGAATGTCTATAAATGCGTCGCCGATGGTTACGGGAATGGCTCGCAGCGCATCCTTCCATTTTACAATGAGGGTTGCGGAACGATTGCGCTTCCAAAAGAGCTCGAGGGAAAATGGATACTTCTTGCTGTCGGTAAAATGAATGCGGTAGTTGCCGGCTTTCTTTACATCGAGCATCCAGCCTTCCGGTAAACTGTCGTGATGCCAGTGGTAGCCTTCCTGGTAGCGTGACAGGTGGACCGGGTTTTCTTTATTGGGATCGATGAAGATTCTTCCCGGAAGCATATTGCGTGATGCTTTTACAGAGGCGTACCAAGCTTCGTAACTGCTCAGTAGTTCTTCAACTACTTCGGGTTTTTGCTGCTTAATATCTTTTGATTCTCCTGGATCCTTGCCGATGTCATACAGTTGCAACTGGTTCTTCGTTCTGTTGGGTACGAAACTACTGTCAAAGGCCGAATCTGGATTGATAATGAGTTTGTGGTCTTGCCGAATGGTTGTTGCGCATTTGTAAAGTGCTTGCTCGATCGACTTTACAAACTGAATCACCAACGTGCGTTGGCCGAGGTAATCTCCTTTTCCGGTCTGCCAGAGCGGTAACAAGTTTCTGCCGTCCAACTCCAGCTTGGCTGGCAGGTGAACACCAGCCACTGCTGCCAAGGTTGGGAGTAGGTCATAATGAGCAGCGATAGTATTGATTTTGTCGGTTATTTGGATTCCTGAAGGCCAACGAACAATAAAGGGAGCTCGAATACCACCCTCATAGATATCTCCTTTGTGTCCTCGGAAATCACCTTGGAATCCATTACGACTAACGCCACCATTGTCGGACATGAAGATGACCAAGGTATTCTCTTCTTTGCCGGATTCTTTCAGAGTTTTCAGGAGTCGGCCAATGTTCTCATCGAGGTTCTTCACCATGCCATAGATGCGGGCTGTCTTCTCTTCAATGCCGTTGTCTACGAATGGTTGATAGTACTCTGGGTCTACATCGAAGGGCGAGTGAGGTACGTTGGTGGGGATGTAAATGAAGTAGGGGCGTTCATCGTCTCGATCCACGTACTCGATCGCTTTGTCAAAAAACAGATCCGTGCAAAAGCGGTCGTGTACCTCACGCTTACCATTGTGGTGAACCACAGGCTTCCAGTAGGTGCCAGCTTCGTCGGGTGGTTGGCCAATGCCACCTGACTTATGATTAAAGGTTTCTTCAAACCCCTGGTCCTGTGGTCGACTGGGATAATTGTCTCCCAGGTGCCATTTGCCAAAGATGCCCGTTCGATACCCGGCCGAGCTGAGTAGTTCTGCAATTGTCGTTTCATCATCGGCCAGTCGGGTGGCTCCGCGCGAGGTATGCAGAATCCCAGTACGCTGGTGGGATCGTCCGGTCAGTAGGCTGGCGCGGGTAGGGGAGCAGAGAGAGCTTACGTAAAACCGGCCCATTTCAAGGGATTCGGCAGCCAATTGATCCAGATTTGGAGTATCCACTTCAGGGTTTCCTTGGAATCCAAGGTCGTAGAAATCCTGGTCGTCGGTGAGGACGAGTATGATGTTGGGCTTGCTCTGAGCTGAGAGCAGGGTGCTGAGCCCCAAGAGAGTAAGGAGGGTCCGTAGTTTCATGGATAGGGTATTTAGTTAGAATCTATGATTCGAAAGCATTCGTCCAATCTCAAATGAGCAATGACCGATATAGGGAGCAAAATTTGAAACCTTGCCTTCCGGTTCAGAGCGAATACCTTGATGACTACTTTCTCCCGTATCGATTGTCTGCCCCGACTCAATGACGACTTCTTCCACCAAAGGACTTTATCAGTGGACCCGCAAATTGCATTTGTACACGGGTTTGTTCATCAGTCCCTTCTTATTGGTCTACGCCGTTAGCACGATTTATCTAAACCACAGCATGCGGCCAAAGCCCGTTGACGAAGCGCAAGGCACCGTACCCATCCAGCTCAGTGAGGGTATTGAAGGACAGGATCTGGTAAACAGCGTGTTGGATCAATTGGGGCTTTCGGGTGAGATAGCCGGGCGAGGTCAGGTTAGGAACAATCAAACGGTTATTCGGATCGCACGCCCTGGCACCGTGAAAGTGGTGACCGTAAATCTTCAAAATCAGGAAGCCAGTATCATGGAGCGATCGACCGGTCTTCTCGGTGCGATCAACTACCTGCATTTTAACCCCGGGCTACACCGTGTGCCGAACTGGGGAATCACCAAGTTCTGGGGATGGTTAGCGGATACTATGGTTTACATTACTCTATTTCTAACCGTCACCGGCGTTTACCTGTGGATGGTGATGAAGGCCGAAAGAAAAACCGGGCTGATCATGCTCGGAGGGGGCGTCGCCTCATTCGTCTCAATCATCCTGGCCATCTTATATATCTGATCCGTATGAGCAAAGGCACAGCCATTAAAGGATTTGAAAAGTGGAACCGTAAGATTCACATCTACCTCGGGCTTTTTATGCTATTGTTCCTCTGGCTGTTTTCCGTTTCTGGCCTCTTTATGAACCACCCGAAATGGTTTCACGGGAAGATGGAGCGGACACCCGAAGATCATCCCGTAACCTACGAGGGTGAAATGGATCCGGTTGCCCGGGCTCACGATTTGAAAGAGCAACTGGGGCTTGAGGGAGAGCTCTTGTTACGAGCGCAGCGTAATCCTCAGAAATTCTTTTTCATGATTTTTCGACCCAACCATCGCTTCGGTGTCAGTGTCGATCTTGCTACAAACGTAGCGACCATCAATAATGTGAAACCTCAAACAGTGGGTGTCCTTGCTGACCTGCATACCTTTACCGGAACGCGTGCCATTTGGAATGAGCCGGTTCAAGAACGGGATTGGTTCATGACTCGTATTTGGAGTTTCAGTATCGATGCCGTGAGCATCGGCGTAATCATCATGGTTATCAGTTCCCTCTACATGGGTTTTAAATCAAAAGAGAGTCGCCGCTGGGTAGTCGGCTCATTGGCAGCAGGGGTGATTGTCTGCTCATTCTTTATCTGGGGGCTAAGAGCATTTTAACTATTTCTTGTCGCAATGCCCTGGGAACGCCAAGCCCCAGCTTGGCATTTTTCCAAAACTGTAGGAGCATTCTGAAGATAGATTTCTTCTTTTCCCAACCCTCACTTCACTGCCACGGCCCGAACCCGGGTGTGCCGATCTTTTCCTTCCGGGCCTTCGATGTGAAGGGTGACCACGTATTCTCCTGGTTCTTTATAACGATGGATCGGATGTTGTTCGGTCGATTCGTTGCCGTCTCCAAAGTCCCATCGCCAGTTGGTGATTTCACCATAGGATTCATCCTGAAAGCCAACTAAGCGTCGATCCATGTCGATCACCTTAAAATTCCAAGTTGCCTCCAGTGGATCACGGAAACGGTCTTCAAGCGGCATGAGTCGGAACGCTACCAAATGGTTTCCGTTTCCTATCATATCAAACTCATGAGACAGGCTATAGAATCCTGTGTAGGCACGGCGGTCTGGATTGTTCACATCATCGTAGTCAAGAACGGCCCAGGACATGCCGATGATTTCATCTTCAATAAGCTGAGATACGATCGCACGCGCAGGATCGGGTGGAGCGTGATCGAAGGGTGTGATCCAGAACTCAAGGATTAGCTTTCCGCTTTCGCCAGGCTCGAAGTCGTAGTTATAGGCAGCATTTGCATAGGGGAGTTTTCCGATCCAGGGTTGACTGCCCCAAACAAAGTTCCAGTCCTGACCTTCGTGGGGTGTGTTGATGTGGTGGTTCTGGGCATGCACGCCATGGAACGACAAGTGAGCCTCCATCGGGGTTAGGTCCTTATTCGGATGGATGCGTGATATAAACGGGCCTCCCGAAAGATCAGCATCCACTACCAGTTCGAATATATCATTATGACGGTTTGCGAGGGCGAAGTCCCAGTAGTCATCATACGCCTCATAGAGGACATAGAGTTGGTTGATGCCTTTCACCCAGCCGACCTTCACTTTTACATCGAGCGTCTTGGGATCGACTTTGGCTCCCGGGTTGATTTGCACATCGCGAAGCTGGTCAGAACCTATCGAATAGGATTCCGGTACCATGTCCCAGTCGTCGGTCTCTCCGTCGATACGTGGAATAGCATCGGGTGGGAATTGAAAGATTTGGAATTCAACATCCGGCCTCTCTAATGAAAAAGCCAACGGTGAAAGTAACAGGAATGCCAGAGTCGTTATTAATGCCTTCATAATAATAATTATTATTCTTCTTCTTCTTCTTCCGTGCCGTTGTGCTTTTTAAACCAGGCCAAGGTGTGCTCAACTTTGGTGATGAGTTGGCTCGGGCGGTTGGCAATGTTGTGATAAGAACCTGGAATCTCCACATAGGCCGTATCGATCTTCCTCAGTTTGAGGGCGTGGTAAAGTTGCTTCGCTTCTGAGGTGGGGGTTCGCATATCTTCCATGCCAACCATGACGAGGGTGGGGGTCTCCACGTTCCCGACTAGGGAGATGGGTGAGAACTTCCAGTAGTCTTCGAAATTCTCCCAGGGCTGACCAGGGATGCGGTAGTTGGCATAGCCATAGTAGTTGTCCGCAGTCAGAGTCTTGCTGATCCAGTTCATGACCGGCTTTACTACTGAGGCGGCACGGAAGCGGTTGTTCTTTCCAATGATCCAGGCAGACATGATTCCTCCAGCGCTGCCACCGGTGACATACAACTGATTCTCATCGATATATCCTTCTTTGATCAAAATATCCACGCCGTCCATGATGTCCTGATAATCATCGCCTGGGTAATTGTTGTAGAGCAGGTTTCCAAACTCCTCACCGTAGCTTGTGCTCCCTCGGAAGTTTGGATAGAAGACAACGTACCCGTCGGATGCATACAATTGCATCTCTGCCGAAAAACGATCGCCGTAGTTCGATACCGGGCCTCCATGAATCTCTACTATGAGTGGATACTGTTTACCGGATTCAAATACTGGAGGCTTTACGATCCAGCCCTGAATATCCCGTTGGTCAAAAGTGGAGGTATACCAAAGTTCTTCCACGGCACCCAAAGTCCGGTGATCCAGGATGTCGCTATTCAAGTGGGTCAGTTGACTACTTTCTTCACCCTTGGTCGCCACGGCTACATCAGCCGGGTGGTAGGGTGTGCAATAGGTGAATGCGATAGCGCCTTCATTCGAAAGAGTATAGCTGCCTCCACCATAAGGTCTGCCTATTCCAGTTCCGCCCACATTATCCGCAACCAGTTCCCTGTTTCCGGATAGGCTAACGTATCCGATCTTGGTGTTCCCATGGTTGTCGTATTGAAAGTAAATGCCTTTGCCGTCCTTGCTCCATGTGGGATTGGAAATGGAGCGATCCAATTCAAGGTCGAGCTCACGTTTATCTGAACCGTCAGTGTTCATCAGGAACAGCCGATTGATCTGGTAAGTTTGAACCTTATCTTCGTATCCAAGGTAAGCGATGTGCTTCCCGTCGGGAGAAACCGCCGGGCTATGGTCAGGGCCATTTCGGTTGGTAAGAGCGGTGATCTCTCCGTCTTCCAGATCCAGTGAGTAGATCTCTGAATTGCGAAACTCGAATTCCCAATCTTCATTCCGGTTGCCTGCAAATACCAGGGACTTGCCGTCTGGAGTCCAACGGGGGGTTCCGCTATGATGAAAATCCCCTGAGCTTACTTGGCGGGGAGTCGACCCTTCAGCCGGAACGACAAAGAACTGACTGAAGCCCGGCGTTATGTAGCCGGATCCATCGCGCTCATGTTTCAAAAGGGTGGTGACCCGAGGTGCATCTGCCCATTCAGCTCCCTTGGGTTTCTTGGGTGCTTTTACCAGTTCATCTTTTTTGCCGGATACCTTGCGAGAGAAGGCAATCGATTTTCCATCGGGGGACCAGCTGAGTCCTGAGGGCGATCCGTCCAGTTCTGTGATTTTCGCCAACTGCAAGCTATCCATCCAAAGGATAAAAATTTCACTGCCATGCGCACCTGAGCTTACGAAAGCAATTCGATCACCACTGGGCGACCACCTGGGATTGGATTCGTTGCTTTCCCGGGAGGTGAGTTTGCGGTGATCGCTTCCATCCCTGTTGGTTACCCATAAACGCCCATAGGCCCTGTCCTTCATGATATCCATTCCGCGACGCACGTAGACGATAGATTGTCCGTCGGGTGAGATTCTTGGATCGCTGGCGTATTCCAGTTCGAATACGTCCAGGTTTTTGAACGAAGGTACATCCGTATTGGCCGAAACGTTCCAGACTAGTGTGGTGAGAAGAAGGAGACTTAATAAACGCATAATTGAAGCACCGGGGTAAAACGAAGCATCCCACGGATTTCCGGATTGTGAGTCAAGGAGGCTGGATAAAATAATGAGGTTGGCATTGCATCTGTCCTTAGTCAGAGTTTTTCATTCTACCCTGATTGATTATGAAGCGAATCGTTCCTGTTCTACTGACTCTATTTGTTCTAAGCTCGCTCCAGGCACAGCGAAACCGTGGCCCGGCCGTCCCGGAAGGAGTCAAGGTCACCAAAGACATCGTATACCAGACGGTGAATGGGCGTGAATTGCCATTGGACCTCTACGTCCCAGAAGGTGCGACCGAGCCGCTACCGCTTATTATCTGGATTCATGGTGGAGGCTGGAAAGGTGGAAGTAAGAACGGCATCAATCGTTGCGTGGAGGTTTTGAATCATGGTTACGCGCTGGCATCAGTCGAATATCGACTGAGTGGAGAGGCTATCTTTCCGGCGGCAGTCGAGGATTGTAAGGCGGCCATCAGTTACCTGCGTTGGAAAGCTCCCAAACTGGGAATAGATCCAGATCGGTTTGGCGTTTGGGGATCGTCTGCGGGTGGGCACTTGGTGGCACTGCTTGGCACCACCAATGATGTATTGGATTTTGATACTCATTCAGTGACCAAGATGGCTTCGCCCACGGTCCAGGCCGTTTGTAATTGGTTTGGCCCGACTGACTTTCTTCGCATGAACGATGTCACTGGGGGTATTGATCACGACGCTGCTGGCTCGCCCGAATCTTTGTTTATGGGGTTTCCCATTCAGGATCATCCGGAGAAGGTGCAACGAGCCAACCCGATCGCCTACGTTTCCCCATCGGATCCGCCGATGCTCCTGATGCATGGCGACAATGATCAGTCCGTGATCTACAACCAAAGTGAGTTACTCTACCGAGCGCTGCAAAAGGCGGACGTAGATTCTGAGTTGTATAAAGTTAAAAACGGCGGCCACGGATTTCGCGATGCGGATGAAAGTCCGGAAGCATTAACAGCGCGCGCCATCGACTTCTTCGATAAACAGTTCAAATAATTTCAAATTCTCCACACCGCACCTTCCTGGGTGTATCCATCTTTTATCTACCTATGAAAACCACTGTCCCTCTCTGTTTCTTATTGGCTCTTTTCTTAACCGCATGCTCTCCGTCGGAGAACGCATCCACCCGGGCCGATCCGTCAGGTAATTCTTCCGATAAGGAAGCTGCCAGGCCCAATGTGATTCTGGTTATGGCCGATGACCTGGGGTGGGGCGATGTAGCCTACAACGGGCATCCCGTTATCAAGACGCCGCATCTCGATTCCATGGCCGCTAATGGCCTCAAGATGAATCGTTTCTATGCAGGCGCGCCTGTATGTAGCCCGACACGGGGTTCTGTCCTTACCGGGCGTCACCCAAGTCGCTTTGGTGTCGCAACCGCGAACCAGGGGCATTTGAAGAACGCAGAAGTAGCCTTGGCTGAAGTCATGAAGTCTCAAGGGTACGCCACAGGTCATTTCGGTAAGTGGCATTTGGGAACCATGACCCAGGATTACTCTGGAAAGAAAAACCGTAAGCCGGAGGAAAACTACTCGACCCCCGGAACATCCGGTTCCGATGAATGGTTTGCCACAGAATATGCCGTTTCCACTTGGGATCCTTACGACCCGGCCAATGCCCATGGCGGTGTGGTGGACCCTCGAGTCCTTTATTATGAGAATGGGGAAAATATTGTAGACGGCGTTGCTGAAGGTCTGGTCGGTTGTGACAGCCGCATCATTATGGATAGGGCGCTTCCCTTTATCGAAAAGCAGGTGAAAGCCGATACCCCGTTTTTTACCGTCATCTGGTTTCATGCCCCTCATACGCCCGTTGTGGCAGGTCCTGAGTATCTTGCTATGTATCCCGACCAAGAAGAAGGGAATCAGCATTACTATGGCGTGGTTACCGCTCTCGACGATCAAATGGGTCGACTACGTGCCTCCTTGAAAGAGTGGGGCGTCGCTGAAAATACCATGGTTTGGTTTTGCTCCGACAATGGTCCCGAAGGAAACCCTGAAGCCAAGGGCCGCAATCAAGGCAGCGCTGGTCCTTTCCGTGGGCGCAAACGCTCACTCTATGAAGGCGGTGTTCGCGTAGCAGGTATTCTGGAATGGCCTGCCAAGGTCTCGGCTGGTCGCGAAACAGATTTCCCGGCGGTTACCAGTGATTACTTTCCGACTGTGCTCGACGTACTCGGATTCCGGATACCCGAAATGGATACGCGGCCCTACGACGGAGTTTCTTTGCTTCCGCTTATTGAGGACGACATCAAAGAGCGCCCACGCCCCATCGCTTTCCAAGGACATGGCTTGGCCACCTTGAGTGACAACCGCTTCAAGCTCCTTCATAACCCCAATGACAAACGTCTACGTTCAGATAACAGTACCGCCCCTATGGCGGAATGGGAACTGTATGATCTTCTAGCCGATCCATCCGAATCAAACAACCTCGCGGACCAGTGCCCTGAGGTTCTCAAAAAGATGAAGTCTCAGCTCATCGCCTGGCAGATCTCTTGCGAGGCGAGTAATAAGGAGCTGGATTATTGAGGAAAAGCATTCCTTAAACGCCGGAGGTATTTGACGAGTCTACTATCGCAGGTTTAAAGCTCCGTCACAGAGCATCCAGTGGAATCGGTACTCCCACACCAGGCTTGGCCATGACATGCGTGTAGATCATAGTCGTATCCAGTTGGCTGTGACCGAGCAACTCCTGCACGGTTCTGATATCTGCACCCGCTTCCAGCAGGTGAGTCGCATAACTGTGGCGAAGCACATGACTAGTCACCCGTTTTTGGATTCCTGCTTTCATGCATGCTTTTACTATCTGAGCTTGGTAAGGCCTTGTTGAGACGTGGTGACGACGTTTAATGCCAGACCTTGGATCTACACTGAGTTGTCGGCTAGGAAATACCCAGTGCCATATCCATCGCTCTCCAGCTTTTGGGTACTTTCTTTCCAAGGCCTCTGGTAAATAAACTCCAGCAATGCCATTTTCACGATCTTCGTTGAACAAGTCTTCCGCCTTCAACAGATGCTTTTTTAAATCCGAGACCAAGCTCCTGGGGAGCTGTACGTGCCGATCCTTTTGGCCTTTTCCAAACCGCACCAGAATATATCCATTTTCAAAATCGATATCCTTAACCTGGAGTCTCACCAAATCGGATACACGCATGCCCGTTCCATATTGCAACCTGGCCATAAGCTGATTCGTACCACGCAATTGCTCAATCAGTTTCCTA
>CALJGU010000150.1 GCA_938075565.1 uncultured Opitutales bacterium
TTTGCACTTATTAACTTGAAGTCACCAGCTCATCTGATCGAACTGACCTATGCCCAATTTATCCAGCTCTCCAGAGATTAAAGCCATACGTGGCGCCTGGTTGAATCCTGTCTCAGATGAGCGCTGTGGTTACTCGAGGGACGGTTTGTTGGTTGCCTCAAAAGAGTCGGACTCCTGGAAGGTGATAGAGCTTGGAGATGCTGAAGCGCTAATCACAAAGCATGGTTTGGATTCGAGTCAGATCGAACAAGAGCCCGGTCTCCTAATGCCTCCTTTTTTCGATATGCACTTTCATTGGGTGCAGGATGAGGTCCGGGATATGCCGAAGGCGTCTCTGCTGGAGTGGTTGGAGAAATATACCTTCCCAAAGGAAGCTGCGTTTGCTGATCCTGACTTTGCCGAAGAGAAAGCCGCCTTCTTTTGGAAACGTATTCTCGCTACCGGTACGATCGGTGGCTTGTGTTATAGTTCGATTCATAAAACGGCCTTGGAGTCAGCCGTGCGACATGCTCCCAAGTATTTCAAGATCGGTAATGTGCTGATGACCATGAATTCGCCGGAAGCACTCACGCAATCGGATCGTGAGGCCATGGAGTTAAACAGCTGGGCTTCGAAAACCTTTGGGCAACGGCATGTAGCCAGTCCTCGATTTGCCCCAACGACTGGACCGGATGTTATCGCTGCTGCCAGCTTTGCTGCGGACAGTATAGATGGATTTGCTCAAACGCATATGTGTGAGACGCAACAGGAGATCGATTGGGTTCTCTCTATATATAAAGAGATGCCGGGCTTTGAAGATATCGATTCCTATATCCAGGTATATGAGCGCACTGGTTTTCTAGGTCCCAAAACGGTACTGGGTCATTGTATCCACCTATCGGATGCTGAATGGAAACTCATGGCTGAAACGGATACCGTGGTGGCAAGTTGTCCGACCTCTAATGGGCCTTTGGAAGAACGAGGATTGGGATCTGGCTTATTTGATTTTCGGCGGGCTGATCTGGAAGAGGTTCGTTGGGCTTTGGCTTCCGATATTGGCGGAGGACCCTTTCTTTCCATGTTGGATGTGATGGGTTCTTTTGTTCGCCAGAATGCGGAAGCCGGGAATGAAGCCGCAACTTTTTCCAGGGCTTTGTACCGCAGTACTCAGATGGGAGCCCATGTGCTCGGCTTGGGCGAAAGCAAGGGCTCCTTTGCTGAGGGCAAGGATCTGGATTTTATCTCTGTGGAAGCTTCGGAAGAGCAACTTGGGGCAGGAAATGCGGATGAGGTTCTGTCTGCAGTCATTTCTCCTCATGAAAGCAATCGAGATGTTTACGATAGTCTTGTCAGGAAGACCGTTATTGAGGGAGAATCGGTCTTCGAATGCTAGAATTTTGGAACAAGGTCGTTTATGAGTTGGATTGTTATTCCAAGGTATTCGTTGCGATTGTTGTAGAGCATAAGAAAGGCACACCCGGAACTTCCAGAGCTATGATGCTCCGAACTGAAGCCGGCGAAGTGCTTGGCACCATTGGTGGAGGGGTAATGGAGTCCCGGCTTCTGGATGAGGCTGAGGGGGCTATTGAACGTAGTACTCCTGAACCGCAGTTGAAGACTCTGGTGCATCGGCAGTCGAAAGATCATGTTGAATCGGGGCTCATTTGTGGTGGTTCACAAACGGTGGTGACGCTGGTTCTTAATCCGGACCATCGACGTGTTCTCTATGAAGTTTGTAGCTGTCTGCGCCAAGGAAACGCCGGACGGCTAATCATTTCTCCTGCCGGTATCTCACTCGAGAGTGAATCGATCGAAGATCCTTCCTGTAGCCTCCAGGCGGTTGAGCAGAATTGGGAGGCTGCGATTGGGTTGCTCAATCGTCGGCGGGTGTTAATCGTTGGTTGTGGTCACTGTGGGGCTGCGCTTGCTCGGCAAATGGATCTGCTAGGATTTCACGTTACGGTGGTTGAATCCCGTATTGGACTTCCAAGCACGGAGAATCTGCCAAAGCGTGTTCAAGTTTTGAATAAGCCCTACTCGGAGGCGGCTAAGGATCTCGAGTTTGCAATATTGACCTTTGCAGTCGTGATGACACCCTCTTATCTAGATGACGTGGATGCATTAGCGAGTCTCCTCCCTGAAGCATTGCCGTTTATAGGTGTTATGGGAAGTCCTTCCAAACTACAAAAAATCAAAGAAAAATTGTACGCACGCGGTTTCAATGACTCGGATTGGGATCGAGTGACTGCTCCTGTGGGGCTCCCGGTCAATAGCGATACGCCTGCAGAAATTGGCGTGAGCGTTGCGGCACAAATCCTTCAACTGACCAACTTAGCAAGCGATACATGAATTTGAAGAAATCCATCCGATTTATCCTGAACGATCAGGAGGTGAATGCCTGGGAGTCGCCAGGTCGTTTAGCCTTGGACTTTTTGCGAGATACGCAGCGACTGACGGGAACCAAAGAAGGATGTAAAGAAGGAGACTGCGGTGCCTGCACCATTATTCTCGGCTCATTGCAAGGGGATCGTGTTGCTTACACACCCATGACTTCTTGTCTAATCCCGGTTGGTGAACTGGAAGGGAAGCACTTGGTGACTATCGAGGGGCTCAATTTAAAATCTCTCTCACCGGTACAAGCCGCCATGGTCGATACGGGAGGTACGCAATGCGGCTACTGCACTCCAGGTTTTGTCGTGGCAATGACCGCCTGGTTGATGGACGAGTCCCGTAGTGTGGATTTGGAAGGAGCTAAATCGGCAATGTCAGGTAATCTTTGTCGCTGCACCGGATACCGTTCTATCAAAGAAGCAGGTAGTAATGTGGCTGAATCTTTATCCACCAAGCTAGGTGAGGGGGATCGTGTTGCTCAGCTCTGTGACATGAAGGCTTTGCCTGATTATTTTATAGGAATTCCTAAACGACTCGCAGCCATGCAGTCTTCCGAATCTGAATCAGCCGCTTCAACTGAAAGACCTTTGATAATCGGAGGGGGAACGGATCTCTATGTTCAACGGGGGGAAGACATTCCAGACCAGGAAGTGGCTTTGCTGAATCTTGGAAAGGAGATCCCCGTGGTTAGTGAATCGAACGATCGTCTCATTTTGGATGCTCGCATGACCTTTCAAGCTTTTGGTGATGATCCGCTTATTCAAAAAGCCATTCCCGATATCCAGGCCTACAACGAATTGATTGCCAGCTGGCCGATCCGCACGCGTGCGACTCTGGGAGGAAACATCTGCAATGCCTCACCGATCGCCGATATGACCTGCCTGCTATTAGCTCTCGATTCTGAGTTGCAACTGAGTGGGGGAGACGTTGCTCGGAACTTGGTTCTCAAAGATTTTTTTCAAGGCTATAAACAACTGGCGAAGACAGAAGACGAAGTGATTGAATGCATATCCTTTGTTAAGCCCACTGCGAATACTCGGGTCAATTGGGAAAAGGTATCCAAACGGGCGATGCTCGATATCGCTACGGTCAATTCGGCTGCTCGATTTGAAGTGGAGGAGAATAGAATTCTGGAAGGTCATTTGGCCTTGGGTGGTGTGGCTGCAATCCCACTCTACTTAAAAGAAGCCAGTGCCGCTCTTGCGGGTAAGGTAGTGACTCCGGAACTCGTGCTTTCTGTGGTACAACTCGCACAATCAGAATTTGATCCAATCAGCGACGTGCGTGGATCGGCTGATTATAAACGTCTACTCGCGCGGCAACTACTGCTGGCGCATTTCTTGAAATGTTTTCCTGAAGTCATTAGCGAGGAGGTGGTTTATGCGGCACTGTGATAGCGAACTGCATGTAACGGGCAGATCTCAATACACCGACGATGTAACTCCGCCGGATGGTATGCTTCATGGGGTTCCTTTCGGGTCTCCCATTGCTCATGGAAATATTCAGAGCCTCGATATTTCGGAAGCCGAAAATATGGAGGGTGTTCGTGCGATCTTCACTTATGATGACCTTCCCGCCACCAGGATTATTGGTGCGGTCGTAGCGGACGAACCATTGTTTGCTCACGATAAAGTGATGTATCAAGGGCAACCGATTGCTTTAGTCGTTGCCGATTCAGTCGAAAACGCTCGGAAAGCCGTCAAGGCATGTAAGGTCGAAATAGATCCCTTGCCAGTTATCGTGTGTCCTCGGGAGGCCTACGATGCCGGAGATGTGTTGCAGCCGCCCCGGACCTTTGAGAAGGGTGATGTCGATTCTGTCTGGGATCAATGTGATTTTGTGGTTGAGGGTAAGGTTGATCTTGCAGGGCAGGATCACCTTTATCTTGAGACGAACCGGGCACGCGCGGTGCCGGTCGAAGATGGGCAGGTAAGAGTATTTTCATCCACCCAAAGCCCTTCGGCTGCCCAGAAATGGATTGCAGCCGTCTTGGGTGTTCCAATGCACAAAGTGGAGATTGATGTGAAGCGCCTCGGCGGTGGCTTCGGCGGCAAAGAAGACCAGGCTACTCATTGGGCCTGCATGGCTTCATTGGCCGCGGTTTTATTGCAGGCTCCTGTGCAGATTGTTCTAAACCGGGTTGAGGATATGAAGATGACCGGTAAACGGCATCCTTATAAACAGGACTTTAAAATCGGCCTAAACAAAGAGGGCGAGATACTGGCCTTTGATGTAGCGCACTTTCAGAACTCCGGAGCCTATGTGGATCTTTCACCTCCGGTTCTCGAGCGGACGGTGTTACATGCCACCAATTGTTATGGCATCCCCAATGTCAGGATTCTAGCTGCTGCATGTCGCACTCATATTACTCCTAACACCGCTTATCGCGGCTTCGGTGGACCGCAGGGGATGTTTCCTTTAGAGGCTGCCATTTATAAAGCGGCGACGGTAATGGGTGTAACGCCTGAATCGATACAGAAGAAGAACCTCTTCGAGGATGGCTATCAGTTTCACTATGGACAAACGGTGAGCGCTTGTCGCATGCAGCGTACCTGGGACGAAGCTGAAGAGGCGTTCGACTTTGCCGGTGTAAAGGCCCGAGCGGAAGCACACAATCAGAGTCACCAAGGTAGCAAAAAAGGCTATGCCATGATGCCAGTGTGTTTCGGGATCAGTTTCACAAAAACCTTTTTGAATCAGGGAAGCAGCCTGGTGCATATTTACACAGATGGTTCGGTGAGTGTAACTACAGGTGGCATCGAAATGGGGCAGGGGATTAGCTCCAATATGATTGCGATCGCATCTCGAATCTTAGGGGTGCCTCACGAGCGTATCCGTTGCAATAGTACCAATACTTCCCGTATCGCAAACATCTCACCCAGTGCAGCCAGTGCCACTTCGGATCTTAATGGCAACGCAACCATCA
>CALJGU010000151.1 GCA_938075565.1 uncultured Opitutales bacterium
AACCTACTTATGGTTCGTTCAAGCTCTAATTCATTAGGAGGAATCAGGAGAGGTGCTGGTAGCAGTAGAACTTTATACATTAAAGATATAGATATCATCCGAGAACAGTGTGACCTCATAATGGCGGTTTCTGGCATAGTAACTGCAAGTGGACAGGTCATCGGTGGCGGAACCAATTGGTTCACCTCTGTTCAAGGAGTCGATCCGGAATTCCTGACCATTAAAAGCTGGGAAATTGAAGATGGGACGATGTTCACAGAACGCGATATTCGCGCGAAAACCAAAGTAGCCGTTCTGGGAGCATCTGTAGTAGAAAATATGTACGGAGGCGTGGCGCCTATTGGACAAACCATTCGCATTCAAAAGACTCCTTTTAAAATCATCGGTGTTCTAAAAGCCAAAGGTCAAGGCTCAGGTGGCCAGGACCAAGACGACACAGTGTTGGTCCCGTTAACCACTGCAGCCTTTCGACTACGGGGAGATTCGCAGTATGTAAGTCAGATCTATGTGAGCGCCATTAATGTAGATCAGATGGAGCAAGCTAAAGAAGAGGTCACTCAAACCTTGCGTCAGGCTCACAAACTTATCGACGGCCAGGACGATGACTTCAGCGTCCGAAGCCAATCAGAACTTACCGAAGCCTTTACATCGACCACCGAAACGATGACCACTTTTCTTACGATTGTGGCAGCCGTATCCTTGTTAGTAGGTGGAGTTGGCATCATGAACATCATGCTGGTTTCGGTTACTGAACGTACTCGGGAGATCGGCATTCGAGTTGCCGTCGGCGCCCGATCAACTGACGTCCTCACACAGTTCCTCATTGAAGCAGTAGTATTAAGTGTCGCTGGAGGGGCTATAGGCATAGGTATTGCCTATGGAGTCTGCGATATTGTGCAGGACAAATTTGGAATGACGACTATCGTCAAAACCTGGATCATCGGAGTTTCGTTGGGTGTCTCTGCCGCTATTGGAGTGGTATTCGGCCTCTACCCTGCTTTTATGGCCTCCCGTCTCGATCCAATCGATGCCTTGAGGCACGAATAACTTTTGTTAAAAGGCTTTGGCCACAAACCATTCAAAAGTACCGGTCGCAACCAGGACGTTCTCAGCATCCAAAACATCTACTTGGATCGACATGAGGGCCCGGTTCCTTCGTTCTAAGGTCTCAAGAAAGATGTCCCATGCTTCTGCTTGAAATACCGCCTTTGCATAAATGGCACCTTGCGCAGGTTTTCGATATTTCATCTCAGTGCGTCTAAGAGCAGGAAATAATGCATCCTCCTCCTCTTTCATTTGATCGGCGAGGAACTGACCGCTGGTAGCTTCAGCCAAGGCAAACAGAGCACTGGCGTGCACCGTATTCAGATGGTTGAGGTATTTCTGATCAGAAGCTAATTCGAAAATACCATCATCCTTTGATTCGCAACGTTGGATTCCAAGGAACTGATTAAAGGGGAGTTGAGCGACATCCATAGATCTTTTGCTTAAGAAATCACTATGGCGGACACCCTCATGGAACGAAAGGTTTCAATTCAGCGAAATTCAACCGCTTCTCTTTGCTTATCCTTCAATAAGTTCCGGACCATCCCCAAGGTTTTGCTATGACTTTCCAGGTTAGCGAGGTTGTGATGTTCTTCTGGATCTTGGTGAAGGTCATACAATTCTTCTCCATCAACCCACTTAGAATAACGCCAGCGATCCGTGCGAATGGCTTTCCCCAGGTTCTTGCCACGGGACACAACGGTGTAGACGACATCTTTTCCAGATGCGTTGGGATCGCGGAGCATGGGCACCAGGCTTTGGCCTTGGAGGTCAGCGGGTGTATTAATGCCACAAAGATCAGCCAAAGTCGGAAATAGATCGACCAGTTCTACTAACCCCTGGCTAGTAGAAGAAGCTGTTGTCTGACCTGGAGCGCGAATGAGAAGAGGGACCCGATTACAAACTTCAAACAAAGTTACCTTCCCCCACATGGCATGTTCACCGAGCTGGTAACCATGATCCGAAGTCAGGACGACTATGGTATTTTCCCAGAGCCCGTTTTCTTTCAGGTCATCAAAGATAGATCCAATCTGCGCATCAATAAAACTGATACAGGCATGGTAAGCCTGCATGTATTCACGTCGCAGATCATCTTTCTCAACAGCCAGCTCAAACCCAAATCCTTCGTAGCGTTTGGAGATGGAGCTCTTCGGCACGGTGTCCCAGAAGTTGGACGGTGGCTTATCAAATGCCAGCCCTTCCTTGGGATACTTTTCAAAGTATTTATAGGGCGCCAGAAACGGCACGTGCGGTTTATGAATACCAACTGCCATTAAGAAGGGCTTGTCGCCGTAGCTCTCATTTTGGATCCATTCACGAGCTTGCTGAGCATTCTTACCATCACGATGTTGTTCATCGGTAAGGCCGGAGGGACCCCACCCCGGTTTTTGGTTCATCGTCTGCGGTGCATAACCGAGCAAGAACTCCTTCCACAGCTTTTTGTTCTCTCTCTTGTCGATCGATCCGTGTTTTGCCTCAAACTCTTTGCGCGCCTGTTTCTCAAGTGGCATTACGTCGTTCGTGAAAAACGCCCGCTCGTCCCAAACTGCTTCACCAGGATCAACCTTTGGATTGTGAAAAATCTTTCCGGTAGCAGCCGTCCAATAACCTTGTTCGCGAAACGCCTGAGGCATGGTAACCGTATCCGGTCTTTCGTCACGAATGTCAGCCGTATTATTTATTACACCGGAAGACTCGGGATAAAGCCCACTCAAAAACGAAGCTCGAGATGGACCACAAACCGGATACTGACAATACGCCCGCTTGAAGGTCATACCATTCTCCGCCAGCTCGTCGAATGCAGGTGTCGAAATATACGGGTAGTCGGAAGTCGAAACATGCGTGTTCAGATCATCGCAAACGATAAACAATACATTAGGTCGATCTTGGGCAAATAAGTGCGATGCAGCCATTGCCAGACACATCACTAGGAATCGCTTAGGTTGATTTCTCATAGGATCATTAATTTCTCAGGGGTAGTTTGTTGCTCAAGGGCAAATCGCCTCGGAGTAACTGTCCAGCTTTCCCAGTGAGTTGAAGATAGTAGTCACTCGGCAAGCCTTCATAGGTCAAAAAGTCTGTTCCGTTTGCAGTCGGAGGATCGTTCGTGCACTTAAAAATAGCAGTCCCCTCATCCACTTCGTCAAACATGGCTACGTAGATCATCTCACAACCAGAACGTTTCGCTTCAACCATCTGAGACCAAAGAAACTGACCCTTTAAGCGAGGGATGGCAGCCAACTCAGCTCCTTTTAGATTGTGCCAACTAAATCCAGGGAACACCACAGGCAGGTAATCGAGCCCCTTACTTTTAGTCCATTCTAAGTCGGGCTTCCAATAGCGTTCTCCATGTTTGGCAATGCCTTCCAGGTCCCGGTAGCGACCGGGTGTCCAGGGACTCACAATATCGGCCATTTGTAACACCTTGTGAAACGCTTTATCATCAATCGCATCTCGATCCAGGGTTCGCCAACCTGTAGGAACGCCCAACATCACGGTGCAACCATCTGCTTTTAGGAACTCAATCAGTTTACGGCACTCTTCCAACGAATAGGCGCGAGGTTTATTGCCACCATTAAATCCTACACCCCAGACGGTGACCACTGGTTTTCCCTCATGGTGCAAGTAGGCTGGGTCTTTGGTGATTTGCATTTTGCTTTGTAAGAGTTGCCAATCCTTGCGGACTCGGTCCACGCCCCCTGAAGGTAGCCCACTCAAATCATACATCACCGCGTAGGTCCGACCATACTGGTTTGCTGCCGCTCTCGCATTAGATAGCACTACATCTTTATGATGCCGCTTCTCAGGATCCGGCACACCGTTGGCAAATCGCTGCACAAAGGCGCCGTCGATTCCATACTCCTGCATCCATTTAAAATGCAAATTGACCGTGCTTGCCGAATACGAGCTGAAGACCTTGGCTCTTTCTCCATTGGAGAACTCAAATCCTGTTTCAAACAAATCGTCCGGATTATATTCCGAAACATCCGGCCACAGATCTACTGTAACATTGCCGGGCGCAAACGGTTCAGACCTATTTCTACTCCAGTGTGTCCAACCTAGATTGGCACCGTCTCCCTTCGCATTAAACCACCCTTGGTAACCACACATGACCTTTCCGGTCAGCGTACTTGTATCAACGCCTGAATTGGAGTAGCCTTGGTATGGAACTATGACTTCATCCGCACGCGATAGTGGAACCGAACTCAGGACAGAAACCAAAACTAGTATTAAAGGGCGAGTCATCTTATGTGAATGTACGCACTAATCATTTCAAAAGTAACGCACAATTTCCTGTTATTCGTTTAACCCCACTCTCACACGCCCAAACACAGGTGTTGTGGCTGCAGCCATAGCCTCATCCAAACGAACTCTAACTTCCTCAAAGTTTTCATCAATCGACGAGATACTCATGACGGAGTAACTTTTTGTGCTCCACGAATCCAATGAAAAATCCTCCGAAAATTGGAGATCGTAATTCAACCCACGCAAACCACGGTCAATACGACGAGGGAATCGAAATTCGAAAAATAGCTGCCCCTCTTCCCGCACTAGCTCTGACAGGATATGCAATTGCAAGGAGCTATCATTCTCATCAGGCGAACCACCAAACCCGTATTCCTCGACGTTCGTCCATAAATCGAAATCTGGGTTAGACAGGTAGGCACGATCGTCGTCTTCCAACTCGGAATACTTATCCATAAACAGATCAAAATAAGTAGGTTGATCGACACTCACTTGAACTGTGTCGTAGGTAGTCATTTGACCATCAAACGCAGCAAGAGCCACTTGGTAAGTTCCCCCGGCATTCAAGTTGAGTTGCGTCGATACCGTGTCAGAAGGATTAAACAATCCAGAACCTGGTCGCCCGGCAAACAGCCATTCATATTGCAGCGGATTTTCCCAGCGCCCTTCATCCGTTGCGGTACCATTTAACGAAACCTCTAGTTCAGAAACTCCCAAGATATCATCCCCCGCATCAACGAGAGGTCCTATATTACCTAAGGCATATAAACGCCCCACCTCCTCAATCGAAAGAGCGTAACCATCATACACGTGCACCTCATCAAGGCTTCCGGAATAGGCCTGCTCGACCGATCCGTCCTCCGCAATCCCTCCAAACCAGGCTATTTCATTCGCATTATCCAAATTTCCAGCCTCACTAGCCGCTCGGAGGATACCATCTACATACAAACGAATTCCCTCAGCTACCATTTGGTCCTGTTCTCCATCCAATACAACCACGACATGATGCCATGCATTCCTATCCACAGGCACTTGAAGAATGGTACCCCAGGTAAGCTCACCATTGTTCCACCCTGCCAAAGATAAAAGGCCATCATTTATTGACAGACTCCACCCGCTTAAAGTGCTCCGCTGAAAAAATATCATCTCCTCTTCACCTGAGGCCGATTCGGAAGGATTAAACCAAAAGGATAAAGACCTCTTGGCTGCATCAATGCCCATACCTCCAGTCGGAGGCACTTTCAAATAATCATCGCCGCCATCAAATACCAACGCTGCATGGGAGATCCCACCGGAAGCATTCGAAAAATTTACTCCATTAACCAATTCGCCGGGATCGAACCCATCTATTCCATTGGGAATTACCGCACCAGCAACTACATCGAACGAATAGTACAAACTCTCCTCTACAATTGATAACCCCGGGGTATTAATCCCAGCATGAATATTCAGATCAATCGCCGATTGCTGATTTCCATCATCCGCTGAAAACCGAAGGCCATAATAGCCAGGCTTCGAAAAGGAAGCCAACCTTCGATCATCCCCACCATCTAGAAACTCTACGGATATATCATTCGATGATGAATAAACAGACCAATTTGTCAGCAAGTCGTCATCTGACTGATTTGCCGATAATAAGATCCCCATTGCTTCAGGAATAACCAATGCCCGATTGAGAGCGTTGACGGAAGCCAAAGACACCTGGGGACCTGAATAGCCCAAACCAAATAATTGCCCCATCTCTCCGTTGCTCAATGCACGATTCCATAAATGAAATTCATCAATAAAACCGGCAAACCGGTCAGCTGTTCCTGAACTGTTGCCGTCGTGATAACGAGTGTTACCCCGATTCGCACCCAATGCGATATTACCACTGTGAGCATCAAGCGGCGCACCCGTGCCACGAGCAAACTCTACCCCATCAAAAAATGCTCGAAAGGCTTCAGACTGAGCATCATTGGATTCAAGTGCATCAAGAACCAAGCCAACCTGATGCCAGTTAGTATCCGTCAATTCGATACTTAAGTAAGTATCCTCCCATCCGCTACCACCACTGTTCCAACCACCAACATAAAGTTGTCCATTTTCCAAATAGAAATTCAGGCCTCGAATCCCTCCACCTTCTTCGTAAATGACTTGCTTGCTTGATTTCAAAGGGTCGTCAGCCTTGAACCAAAGAGAGATAGATCGAGCACGATGATCTATCAGATTTATTTCGTTGGCATTATCTAAATTGACCTGACTGTCGACCCCATCGAGGTATATACTCATATCCGAAACACCAGCCTCAAAATTCTCCCAGGTGACCCCGCCTTCAAAGGAACCATTATTGTCTCCCCCGCGTGCGTCCTCTAAAACAAGACCGTTCCCCAGACTTACCGGAAAGTACACAACCTCTGCATCGGTCGAGGGGTTTGCTCCAGCCACCAACCCAGCATGCACCCCTATTTCTGCAAAGCTTGAGTTGATCCCATCACTGGCCTCGATACGAATCTTGTAAAAGCCAGCAGTGCTAAATTTGGCAACCGTTTGACTTTCACCAGACGTGGAGAATTCCACACCACCTTCGGCAGGCTTTTCAACCACTGACCAAGCAACTGACGTTTCTCCAGGAGGATCCGGGAATCCGTCATCCGTTACCTTAACACTAATTAACAGCCCTACTCCCTCGGGGACCATTGCAACAGGTCTTGTGGGTGAAAAGATCTCAATCAATGGAGCTTGATCTCCTTCATCAAGAATCTCTATTGTAGCCACTGCTTCTGCAGAATAAACCGTGTATGCACTATCCGATTTCAAGGTCACCGAAATTTCTTCAACAGACTCTGCGACAGCATCATCGATGAGATTAACGGACACATCGACAGAAGACATCCCATTGGGAATATCAGCAAAGTCTGCGGAGCCATTGTAATCCTCCTGGTTGGTCGCAGATCCTCCCCAGCTATAGTAAACGCGAATGGTTCCTTCAGTACTTCCATAACGTCGGATCTGAAAAATTGCGGGCTCACCACTCACCTCAGAACGTTGAGAAGTCAATGAGACGATCCCAACCGCCTTAACATCTGCAATAGTAACTGAGGCCTGTGCTTCTGATGCCCCCTGCTTTGCCGTTAAAAGATAGGGTCCACCTAATTGCTCAGGTGAATACTGTCCGTCCTGATTAATGGTCCCACCACCAGACACTGACCATATCGGATCGACTGGAACGGATGCACCAGTTTCATCCCAGGCAAATGCCTTTAAATTCAAGATTGCCCCCAGCGGCACCGTGCTTTCATACGGGGCGATCGCTAATTGGAGTGTACCGACTCCCTTACCATTCTCCAACGCAATCCAGTCCCTTCCGTCTGCATCAAATGGGGAAAGAATAACCGGATTATTGAATTGTGGCTCAAAGGTTAGACCTGCCTTGGCTACGGATACTAAATTACTATTCCATCGAACACCAGGAAGCGTATATCGACCTTCTCCATCTGTCCAAGCCTGAAGGTTATCATCAATGTCCACTCGGGCATTTTCAACAGGCAGTCCCGCATGAATGACACGACCCGAAATTGAAAAGCTATCCGACACGGGACCAACACGAACGATGATCTCCTTTGTATCACTACCCCCTTTACCGTCTGAGACTGAAACTCTAACAGGATAATGCCCGGTATTACCCCAGATCTTTGAAGTGGCCGTGGAGTTCAAACTGTCCACGTCCATCTCATTATCTCCGAATGTCCAAGTGTAATAGATGGTATCCCCATCTGGATCTTCGGCTGTAACTGAAAAATCAACCGTCTCTCCACTCGCAACTTCCACCGACGAAGCTACAAAACTATCAATCACTGGATCCTGGTTAGTTTCCTGCGTTCCGATATGGACCAACACATCCATCCATTCATTAGGATTATCTCCTCCTTGAGCAATAGGTGTGAAATGAATGTCGGCTACCTCATCACTATAGGTCCGACCAATGATGAGCGCCCCATCTTCCTTATCGTTATTATCTCTCCTAGCATTGGGATTCGTATTCGTATCGTCCCTACTAAAAGGAGTCATATCCAGTTGAATGGATCCGTCGCCTCCGTAATTCTCACGCTGCCAATCGACTTCCACTCCATGCCTCAGCCAGTCCTCAGCAATTCCATTGGTGGGCAGTCGACGATAGCTTAACCAATATCGACGCTTATTCGTTTCGGCATAGTCACCCGATTCTTGATTGATCTTGATCGCTCGAGGAACTCCTAAAGTCATGCTAGCGAAAAACTCGGACTCAATATCGTGACGATAAAGCCGGATAGGCTCTGGTGTTGTTTGATCGATACTCACCCAATCATTGTCGTTCGCGACCAGCCAATCGAGAAAGACTTTCTCGCCAGTGGCATAGTGCCCACGCCCTTCATTCAAGTCACCGCCGCCGTTCTGTGCGCCCATGACGGAGAACTTATGACCATATTCAATCCGTTCGTCTCCTTCCGCGTCTCCTACATAACCACCGGGATAACTATCTCTGCCTATAGGTGATGTAGAATC
>CALJGU010000152.1 GCA_938075565.1 uncultured Opitutales bacterium
TTCAAAGAAATAAAGCCCTTGGTCTTTATCTTGCATAGGAATGATACCAGCTCGTTCTAGCACATTGGACCCAAGGTCTTTCAACCAGAGAGTGTAATTCTTTCCTTCCTCTTGAACAGGTAGTTTCTGAATAGCAATAAATCCGTGCCTTCCCTGTGGATCATAGACAGCATAACCACTACTCTTGGTATTAGCCAAAGGGGATTGTACTTTTGCAGGAAGCCGCTCAGGGTGCTTCCAGAAAGTCTCAGCCATTTCAGCCAATTGGACAAAATTCTCCAATTCATCAACTGGCATCTGAGATGGTATCGCTTCTACAAACGCAGACTTGGAATCCATCCCCACTAACAAAACCACCGGCTGATTAGGGGTAGCTAAAGGATCAGACCCTCGATTGGTCAAAAGCAAGGTCAGGCCAACACCCAACAGGAGCGCAGCTGCCATTCCCCATCCCGCGAAAGTGGACCATGAAATGGTAATAACCGGCTTCGTTAAAGTGCCTTGGGTGGCGGGTCCAATTTTTTGCTGAATCGAATCAAATACTCGTTCAGGAGCAGCAGATTGAGGAAGGTTTCGAATCTGATCCTCCAAAGTCAGTTCCAGCTCCTTAACCAACATCAACAATTCAGTATTTGTCTCCAGTTGCTGCTCAAAGGCGACACGTTCTTGGTAATTCAATTCATCCAGCACATAGAGACTGGCAAGTTCTTCTAGCTTAGTGTTCATACCGCCGGTTTTGTTAAGGTGGTTCGCAATTGGAATAGACCTCGCTTCAACCAGGACTTTACAGTCCCAAGAGGTTGTTCGAGTGCATTGGCAATTTCAGAGTGAGTCATGCCCGAGAAAAGCGCTAACTCTAAGGCTCGCTGTTGTTTGTCCGGAATGTTTTTGAGTGCAGTTTGAACCTGCTCTCGCATCTCATGGCACACAGCGGTTTCCCGAACCTTTTCGGGAGTAGACCAATCTTGGTCGTCCGTTGGTTCGGATGTCACAGACTCAGGCGTCCGTTTTAGTTTTCTAATACGGTCAATACAGGTTCGCCGCATGATGGTAACTGCCCAAGTAAATGGCCGTGATTTCCTGGCATCAAACTTAGATGCGTTGTTCCAGATCTTGAGAAATGTATCCTGCAAAGCTTCTTCTGCTTCACTAGGCTGCCTCAGCATACGCATCCCCAAAGAATATAAAGGGGTCGAGTAACGATCGTATATCTTCCTAAACGCCTCGTTGTCACCATTTCCAACCTGAGCCAGCAAAAAAGCTTCTTCAATCGCTGCTTCCTGTTGTTCTGTTGATGACACGGTGGTTGAGTGGGTAAAATAATCCTCCCGAAGGGGGGCTGGTTGGTTCCTACACCAGCCCCGGATTCAGTCAGGATTTGTTGAACTTGTGTTTGTTGAGCTCCTTGGCTACCTCCTCTGCAGCCAAGGAAACTATATCATCCATTACATCGTAGGGATTACGACCAGGACGTGGGTAAGTTCGAACTTTGATAATTCCAAAATCTTCAGTTTTCTCTCCATCTTCGTAGACATTCACCCAAGCCCGGAATACGAGATCGTTGATAATCTCTGTTTCCAGGCTCTTGAACCAAATTCGTAACTGGAGGCCACCATCAGGGACGCTTGCACTCCAACGCTGAAACTCAAGTTTCACAGGCCAGTCCTCCTTCTCGAAAACTTTGGTGAAATTGGATTTTATCCGGAGGTACATATCCAGATCGTTGTGGTAGGCTCGGTTGCTCACCAAACTGTCGGATACAACAACCAACATCGTCGGTTTGTCAGCATCTGCTGAGGAGGAGTTGTCCTGGGCGGCCAATGGAATCAAAGACCCTACCAGAAGAATCGACATGAAAAATGTTAGGAAAGGACGCATAGGTAAAAATGGTTTTTAGGGTTTGATTACTATTACGCTCTAGTAATCGATTCGGATTCAAGTAAGGGCACTTTTTTATAAAAGGTCAAAACGAGTCTGAAAGCGGGTTAAGGGCATTATTTTGGAGAAGGTAATTGAAATCATGGACGTCGTCGATTCAGCTCTAATGCCATGAAGGCCAACGGAATCATAGCCCTCCTCACCGATTTTGGAACCAGCGACTGGTATGTCGCTAGTATGAAAGCAGCTGCTCTAGTCGCAAACCCAACTGCCCAGCTGATCGATATCACCCATGCGATTGAACAAGGATCTATCTCGGAAGGTGCATTTGTTCTCAACCGTTGTTTCAACGATTTCCCAGCCGGGACTACCTTTGTCGTGGTAGTGGATCCTGGTGTGGGGACCCAACGTGAAGCAATTGTCGTTCGGGCTGGAGACTATTATTTTGTGGGGCCCAACAACGGCGTACTCTATCCAACAATCAGTCAGTCCGATACCTGGGACGCCTATGTTATTGAGAATCCTACTTGGAGGGGTCGAAAAAGTAGTTCCACTTTTCACGGGAGGGATCTGTTCGCACCCACTGCTGGTAAGATCGCTTCCGGAGCTCCGCTTGAAGAAGCAGGCCGCAAGATCGAGGCATTGGTACCCTTTCAATTCCCCGAGCCAGTCTCTGAAGATGGTTACATACGAGGAGAAGTTATCTATTTCGACCGATTTGGAAACGGCCTGACAAATTTCAAGCCAGAGCACTTTCAGGATTCGACCTTAGTGGGATTGAGAGCTGCCGATACCCTCTTCCCAGTTGCGAAAACGTTTGGCGAAGTAGACGAAGGAGACCCCGTCAGTTATTGGGGTTCGAGCGGATTCCTAGAAGTTGCCATTCGAAATGGAGATGCCAAAGCCAATTACAAATTACAGGTAGGCTCCCGGATCGATCCTATCTATCAGAACTAACCGTCCAGCCGAGCGACGCGTAGCTTTTCAGCCATCCAAATACTCTCGACCTTGGAGAAGTCTTCCTCGCGGGTTCCGCTAACCAAACAAAAGTCGTAGGTATTCCACAGCGGCATTTCTTTACTAGCTGTAGCCAACCTTTGATCAATGGCCGAACGATCTTCTTTTCCTCGTTCAACCAGACGTCGCTCGATCTCTTCCAGGCTGGGAGGCATCAAAAAGACGGTGACCAGTCGTTGTTTTAGCAACGGATCATTTTCTGCAGCTCGCTGGAATGAGGCTACCCCTTGAACATCGATGTTCATGATGAGATCTTGATCGGCGGCTAGCTTTCCTTGGATCTCCGATTTCAAGGTTCCATAACGATGCTGAGCCTGATGAACCTCAGCATATTCGTAGAATGCACCTTCCTCAATTTTCTGATCAAACTCTTCCTGAGAAAAGAAGTAATAGTGTTCGCCATTTACCTCCCCTTCACGAGGAGCACGAGTAGTCGATGTAATCACTCGCTGAATACCGGCATGTTTACCAGTTATTCCATCGCACAAAGTGCTTTTGCCAGTACCCGTCGGGCCGGCGAGTATAATCAATAGTGCCAGGTTTTTATCAGGTGAGCTCATCAATAAAAGAGGCAGTCACCTTAGTAGGTAAACGCCGCGATGCTCAATACCAGACCGTAGGCAATCATCACTCCACCAATAAATTTTGGGCGGCCCTGTGTTTGGAATAACCAATCAAAGAAATCCCGGGCCCTGTAAGGAGCCACAGCAAGGTAGATGGAAAGCACTATTAATAGATAGGCCAAGGTAACCAAAAATAGACGGGCCGGTATCTCGTAAAAGGCAAAGGCTGAATCCAGCATTTCTGCAGCTCCGAGTAAAAAGCAGATGCAGACTCCTCGAATCGCCAGGAAATCTGGCACAAAGAAATAGGACAATACAGCGATGGCCCCGAAAAGCATCATCAACTGATTGCGCCAATTGCCAAAATCAGCCTCTCCAAGTTGAGACACGCGAAAAATAAACCAGGTAGCTCCCAGACCAAACGCCAGGATGGTAAACCGTCTCGATCGAGGAAGGCTCTTGGCTACACTCGAAACGGTTTTATCATTCCAAAATAAAATGCCTCCAAGGAGCAGTAACAGTACGGCACTTAGAATCGTTATAGTAAAAAGGGAAAGTGTCATCAATGAGAGTTGGAAAGAGTTGCTGTATCTGCTTCTTCAATACCAGAAAGGATAAGGTCGCCATAGAGGCTACTCTGAGTCGCACGGTTGACTTTCATCTGTACGATCTCACCGACCAGGCGATCGCTGGCAGGGAGTAGGCAATTTCTATAGCCGCGGGTCTTACCTTGAAAAAGCTCCCCTCGTTTGGCCTTCCCTTCAATCAATACCTCCTGGGTGGTACCGATCAGAGATTCATTGCGAGCAAGCGAGGACTTCGCCAGGAGATCCAGTAAGCGGTGGTTCCGCGCTTCCTTCACTTCCTGCGGGATTTGATCTCCCATACTGGCAGCCGGGGTTCCCGTACGAATGCTATATTTGAAGATAAAAGCCATATCATAAGCCACTTCTTCGAACAAACTGCAGGTGTCCTCAAACTCCTCATCTGTCTCTCCGGGAAAACCAACAATGATGTCAGTTGAAAAATACATATCTGGCACAGCATTCCTCAGACCATCCACGATTTCGAGATAGCGCTCTCGGCTGTAAGGCCGATTCATGAGCTTGAGCATCCGGTTCGAGCCGGACTGAGCAGGGAGATGCACATACTCGCAGAGTTTGGAAAGGTCGCGATAGGCCTCTACTAAATCTTGCTTAAATCCACGTGGGTGAGGTGAGGTGAAACGAATTCTCTCAATCCCCTTCACTTCTTGAACCTTTTCAAGGAGTTGGACAAAGGGAGACTTCTTATTCCGAATAGGAATTTCCCGACGACCATAGCTATTTACGATCTGCCCCAAAAGCGTAACTTCCTTCGTGCCTTTGGCGGCCAGCTCTTCTACCTCGTCGACAATCTCTTCGATCGGGCGGCAACGCTCACTTCCTCGGGTTTTCGGGACAATGCAAAAGGCACAATTCATATTGCAACCCTGCATGATGGAGACAAAAGCACTTATTTGCCGGTCGTCACTCAAGTGCTCACGGATGGTATTCTGTGAGCCTTCCTCTTCTTCTAGATCAACGATCGTGGTTGGTTGAGGACCTAACCCTTTTTGAGTCTGGATTATATTATCCAGGTGATCCGGAATCGCATGAAATTTCTGAGTCCCCACCAGGAGATCGAGATCTGGTAATTTGTCGACCAACTCGGTTCCGCGGTTCTGCGCCATGCAGCCCATGATTCCCAGAACGAAGTCCGGCTCAGTTTTCTTGCGCTTGGCCAGGTATCCGGTTTTCCCGATTGCCTTTTGCTCTGCTTGATCACGCACGGAACAGGTGTTAAGCAAGACCACATCCGCATCGTGCTCATTATCAACCAAGGAGTAACCACGGCCGCGCAGCATGGCACCGACTGCTTCGGAGTCGCGCTCATTCATTTGGCACCCGTAGGTTTTAATATACACCCGGTTCATAAGAGGTGGGAAAACATAGAAGGGAAGATAGGCAGGTCAATGAGTAAAAAGCCCTTACAAAACGGCCTGAGCGAGGCTGAATCCAGGCAATGAAATGTGTTTCGACTCACTTTTTTCGGACCATGATTTCACTAAACCCCTTAAGCCCGATAATATTCTATGGAATCTACAATTCAAACGCCGGTGTTTGTATACGGAACCCTCAAACCGGGTGGATTCTACCACGAGACGTACTGTGGCGGATTTCGATTTGATGCTGAAGAAGGTCGAGTGCATGGAAATCTGTACGACTTTCCTGCCTTAGGCTATCCGGGTGCGACCGAGAACAAGGCAAACAGCATAAAGGGAGTTCTGCTCACCTTTCATCACGAGGAATCGGAGGTGCTTGGAAAATTAGATGTACTAGAGGAATATGATCGAAAAAGACCACCCGAACAGAATGAGTATTATCGAAAACAAGTAGTAGTATTTGACGAAGCCAAACAGGCGATTTGCAAGAGTGCCTGGTGCTACTTCATGGAACAAAAGAAAGTAGCCCAATTAAATGGAGTCCTTCTCCAATCAGGCTATTGGCCCCAATAGCCTGGATCAACTCTTGGGCTGGGCTCGTTTTCTTGCCACTTTTTTAGCCGCTTTCTTCGCAGTTTTCTTGGCTACAGTTTTTTTAGCCGCCACCTTTTTAGTCGCCTGTTTCTTGGCGGCCACCTTTTTGACGGGAGCTGCTTTCTTAGCCTGCTTTTTGGCTGTGACCTTCTTTTTGGAAACTTTCTTTGCCGGAGTCTTTTTTACCTGCGGTTGCTTTTCTTCAGGCCGCTTCTTTTCTTCAGGCTTCCTCTTCGAGTTATTCGAATCTTTTTTGGAGGATTCAGGCTTAGGATGGGTGGAATTACCCTTAGGTGCTCCTCGCTCGTTATTTCTCTTCTGAGGCTTAGGCTTTATCTCGTCCTGAGATTTCTTAGCTGGAACTTCAGGGCGTCTGTTATCCCTAGGCCCTCTTCCGCGCCCTCTCCGCCTGCGACGTCGTCGTTTTTCAACTGGAGGGTCCTCTGTCGCTGACAGTTTATCATCGGCAGAATCTTCCCGTGGCTGGCTTGGGTTTTTAGCTTCTTCTGCCGCAATCTCGCGCGCCATATCCATATAGGTAGCCGGTCCTTTATCTTCAGACACAGGCTCTTCCTTTTTCTTAAGACGCCCTATGACGACCTTCTTGGGCGTACTGTTGGAGGCATAAGGTTTGGGCGCAGCCAATTTTCTGGCACTGGCTAAATCTTTCTCGTCGGGCTCTCTCTTTTGAGGCCGCACCACCAAAGTTGAGACCACAGACTCTCTTTTTTGGCTGACGATATAATCTACCGCTTGAGCAATCGCATTCGAGCACACGATCAAATCGTGATTATCTCGCTCTGTGAAACCCTCCTTGAACATCTGTTCGGCATTGGCCGAGTCGAGGATGAGGGAGCAGACTTTCACTTTGTCCTGCCGCACTTCCTCATACAGGCGCTTCGAAAATTCTTGCAGAGCCACTTCTGTAGATAAAAAGGCGCTGCCCAAACGATGGCTGCCGGGCAGGTCTGGAAATCCGATATTCAGCACATAACCCCGCAATCGAATTAACGACGGTAACACCAATCGGGTCAGAATAAGCGGAGCGAGGAGATTGGTATGCACCAAAGACTCTAAATCGTTTAACCCCAGCTTCTCATGAGAATCCAGACTCAAGTGTCGGGCATGGTTTACCAGAACGTATATGTCTTTCTCTTTGTCGAGAATCTCCTGAACCACCTGGCACAGATGCTCGGTATTGGTGAGATCACAACTAACCGGTACAAAGTCGGTATGCTCGAGTGGAAAATTTTCAAAATCTGAGCCCAGACCGTAAACCCGGCAGCCTGTATCAATAAGCTTCTGGGAAATGGCTAGGCCAATACGAGTGTTTGCACCCGTGACAATTGCTATGTCCATGTTTCTATGGTTTCAGCAGGCACATACTTAGTGAGTGCGTCCTTCAACTTTTCGATCATCTGGGATCGTTCTTCCGCTGGGTAAGACACAAAAGATGGGCTGCTTTCAAAAGGATAATAAAGGATATCGGAATCAGTGCGCTGTTTCTTAATGCGCTTAAAATAGTCGGGATTCATCCGAAAAACGCCGAGACTCACATCACGTATTTTCTCAGCTGGCAAGTGCTTAAACACCTCCTTGAAAAAAGAGATGTAGATCTTCTCCCAATTGTCGATTCGGAGCACAGGATCAAAACAAAGGCGAACAGGCCAACCACGATCCAGGCATTGTTTGATCGCTTGGATACGTTGCTCAGGAGAAGGGGTTAATTGCTCATAGGCAGAAGCCACTTCAGGGGGCGATAATGTCCACGCAAGAATGGCTCGATCGCAGGGCACTATTTCTTCCAATGCTCGCCAATTTGCACTCTTGGTTCGTATTTCAATGACCAGATCTTCGTGTTCTCGAGTGAATTCGATAAAGCGCGAAGTGTAGGGAACAACAGACTCGTAGGCCAACAGGTCCGTGTCGTAGGAGATACAAAGGTAGAGTGGCTCCTGCGGAAAGGGGCGATAATCAATGGCCTTCGCGGTTGCCCGGTAAAAGTCGTCCTCATTTACAAAGACCACCATGTTACCGCTGGGGTACATGCCCTGCAGGTAGCAATAATCGCAATTGTAGACACAGTTAAGTAGAAGAGAATTATAGTAGAAATTCCGGTAGCCGAAATCCTGACTGGCCATGGAGCCTTCATAGATAAGGTGATCCTTCTTACGGGCCAGGATGAGCTTCGGGCTTCGCTTTTGTAGTTGGAAATTTTGGCCTGAGCGAGCGAACACGTCCTTGTAATTCTTCACAGTAACCAGTTTGGAATTCGACAATCGATCCAGAATAACTCGGGTCATTGGGTATTTTTCTACCCCTTCCTCTAGGTACACGTGTGAAAATCGTTTATGCCACATGGAATAAAGGAATTAGGGTGAATGCGTTACTAGAGGTGGTTCAATTGCCATCTACGAAGGGGACGCTTGGGAGTGAGTCAGGAAAAGCAACTCGGAACGTCAGCTATTTGTTCAATGCTTGGATCATCGACTCGAATAATTGGTTCCTCAAAGTTTTGTGTTTCGGCTTGGTGGCCAAATTCGGTTTTAGAATCTCCAAGTTAGCCCCCCCTCGAACGAGAAACCGAGTGACCGCATCTCGAAGTTGGTGAGTTTGTGTTTGGGTTAGGCGCATGCTTTCTGCAACTGAGCTCAGCAAGGTTTCCTGTTCAGGAGATATGACCGGATCAGCGGAGTCAAATTGCTCGCAATTTCTCAATATTGGTGCCCATTCATCCAAGGATTGCTCATAGTAGCGCTGCATCTGAGAATAATCATCAGAAGAGAATTCCAGATAGTCAGTTGCTACTTTAATAAAGAGCATTTGGTGGGGTGACATAAAAAGATGAGCCGCCTGAAAAATACCTGACGCTTCCATATCAACAATATCACAGGCCAATATCGGACGGTTGGCTGTTGTAACCGGTTGATCAAACGTACCCAGGGAGGCTTCCTGCAAAGAATGGTTGATCAGCATATCAGGGAAAAACTCTCTCCCACTGGAATGGTCCCAAATCTTATTCACGGTAACGGCTTCTCCGAGGGCAATCTGATCCACAACAGCTCCACACATTCCGACATTGATCAAATGGTTGTCCTTACTTTCTCCGGCCAAATGAACGGCGTGAGTCGTAGCAATACCCGCATACATTTTTCCAATGCCGCTTATAACGAGTAAGGTATCGGCAGAAGTATAAACTGGGATACGTCGGGAAGACGAATCCTGCTTAAGGCCAAGCGCATCAATAAGGGGACGAGCTTCTTGGCGAAGAGCTGTAACGATGATCTTCAAAGTGAGAATAAAACCGGGTCTTTAACGTCGGATTACAACACACGCTCACGGAATGAAGCAAGATTGATAGGCAAAACCAACTTAAGAATCTCAAAAATCTATGACTCGAAAAACCGGAGGGGAATTCACACTCATGCATATTTCATTTTTGCGTGAAACTCCTATGGGGGAAACTGGAGTAGGCGCATAGTGCCACCCCCTGATATCAAGTTCAGACCATAGCTGATAGAATACGAGAGGAGCTACTTTCTATGCGTACCCTCAAACTAATACTTTTTACCATCATCGTCGGAGCCGCCTTTACAAGCGCCACCGCCGAGAGCTCACAACTGTTCACAAACTCTCAACTCTCTAGCAGTCTGTCAGGAACGACCGGCTCTGGATTGAATTTTGTAGAGCTTCCAAAATCCGCGATCTATGGCTTCCTAGGAGCCGGCTTCTTGGTAATCACTGTTTTACGGAGAAGGAAGCATATCCATCGGGTCCAAAAACCGAGGATACATTAATTCTCATTACTGCGTTGAAAGTTTCAAGTTCTGTCGCCAGGAGAAGACTTAAGGAAGGCTGAGCCAGCAATTATCAATTGCATTTGATGGGTTGACCCTTCGCAACCAAGGCCATCAGGATTCTCATCTGATGCATATTTCTTACACCGAAGTCATTGAGAAACTGCAATTAGAGCCACTCGATCAAGAGGGAGGATTCTTTCGAAGAACCTACCAATCGGTTGAAACCATAAACTTGAGAGAGGACTACGAGCAGCACCTGGGCACAGCGATCTACTTTCTACTTACACCGGATGCATTCTCTGCATTGCACTGGCTGGAGGACGATGAGCTGTATCACTTCTACGTTGGAGACCCGGTTGAGTTGTATGAACTAGACTCTAGAACTGGGCTTAAACAAACCGTGCTGGGGCATAACATCATGAATGGACAAGAAGTCCAATACCCCGTTCGAGGAAAGCGTTGGCATGGTTCTCGATTAGTCTCCGGTGGCCAATGGGCACTTCTGGGAACTACAATGGCACCTGGATTTGTGTGGGATGAATTTAAATTGGGGAAACGGGATGAACTCATCCATGAGTTTCCAGAACATCGAAACATTATTGAATCCTTAACAAGAGCTGAAGATGGACATCAGTAGCCTAAGACAAGAATACTCAACCACAGGAATCACAAAAGATTCGCTGGATCCGAATCCATTCAAGCAGTTTGAGATTTGGTTCAACCAAGCCTTTGAAGCTGAAATCGTTGAGCCCAATGCAATGAGCCTTTCTACGGTATCGAAAGAGGGAGCCCCTTCTGCAAGGACGGTCCTTCTGAAGGGCTATGACGAGGATGGCTTTATATTTTATACCAACTATGGCAGCAGCAAGGCACAGGATATTACTGAGAACCCAAAGGTGGTTTCTCTCTTTCCCTGGCTTGCACTTGAACGGCAAGTCATCATTCGAGGCTCCGCACAAAAGGTCCCAACAAGCCAGTCACTAAAGTACTTTGCATCGCGTCCACGGGGCAGTCAGCTCGGCGCATGGGTGTCTACCCAAAGTGGTCATATTTCTTCTAGAAGTGTATTGGAATCTACGCTCGCCAAGCTGAAAGAAAAATTTGCGACAGGTGAGATACCTCTACCAGACTTCTGGGGTGGCTATCGCATCGTGCCGACCTACATAGAATTCTGGCAGGGACGCTCCAATCGCTTGCACGATCGGATTACTTACGAGCTTAACGAAGACAACACCTGGACACTTGGGCGTAAATCTCCCTAGTAAGATTGTGTTTGCTGAGTCGACCTAATCGCTCAGGGCAACAGGCGGAGTACTACGGTATCAACTCGCTTCACTTCTTTGGGCTCAATCGTCACCGTCAAAGTATGCGTTTCGTATCCGTCCTTACTGATCACCACATCGTAAGTCCCCGGTTCGATGTTTGGTAGCTTGATCGGGCTCAACCCAGGCTCCATATCACCTACCACAACGGTTGCCCCATTTGGATTAGTGGGAAGGTAAAGCCCTCCGAATGAAACCTGCTCTCGTTCCTCTCTTAAATCCTGGATTCCTGAGGCCACGGTAGTTTCTGTTACCTCAACGGGCGATACAAATGCAGAACTATTACTCACTTCCACTTCCCCAGTGTAAGGATCTGGATCAGGCTCATTTGCTTTAAGGTGCGGAGGTCGAAATCCAAGATATTGTTCCGTCGCTTTTGGGAAAAAGACGATCATGACCATGAGGGAGACAAGGATTATGCTGAAGCAGAACAAAGCCGTC
Organism: uncultured Opitutales bacterium; assembly: GCA_938075565.1. Taxonomy (GTDB): domain Bacteria; phylum Verrucomicrobiota; class Verrucomicrobiia; order Opitutales; family UBA2995; genus UBA2995. The sequence goes on from CALJGU010000152.1 coordinate 11,579, forward strand.
TTTATCCAAAATTGAGTCCGGCCGCCCCCATAATCGTCAAAGTCTTCAAACTCGCCTTCGTAATCTTCAATATCGTTCAATAAATGCTCAGGAATCGATCCCACTTCTTGTGGTGAAATGGGGGACGATGGAGTTTCGACCTGGGCTTTCTGCTCATCGGAGGAATAGTTGGCCTCAGGAGCAGGGATTGGATCTGGCGAAGGCGCGAAGGGCGATACCGGAACCGGTTCGGGCTCAGGCTCCGGTTGTGGGGGTACCGATACTGGAGCAGCCGGAGGCAATCTGTCCGGATGAGCTGTCGGAAACGGTGGATTAGACCCGTGGCTATCGCGTCTCGGTATGGTATTCGATTTACTAAGGCTCCCCAAGTAATCGTTATTCCATGAGAAATCTTCATCTGAAGTCAGGCTCGTAAAAACTTTAGCCAGGATTTCAGAATCCAATGAGCTAAGTTGTTTTACGGAGCTGTCGATATCAAATGGAAGTTGGCCCCGATCTACTTGAAACACATCCAACTCCAAAACCTTGAGTATAGCATCTTGAAACCAGCTTTGGGCATGCAGTAATCCGGAGACCAAGACCTGGTCCGGCTTCCAACCTTCAGATTCCAACGCAGACTTAATGGCATTTCCAAAAAGAGCCCCCAGCTTGGGTGCCAATTCAGAAGAATCGAACCCTGACCGAGTAAACAGCTTAACTGCTGACCCTATATAATGGAGGTGGAGCACTTCTGCTATCGCCTCGTATAAGGCAGTATGGCCGATATTGATGGTATGGATATCCTCGAGACCATTTTCAGAGATAAGAAACAGATGACTTTTTTCATTTCCAATCTCCACCAAGAGGACCTGTTTATCACTCTGGCATTGAGATTTTAGAAAACGAAATAAGTCCAACGTCGCCGATGTAATAGAAGTCGCCTCGACATCCAAATTTGGGAAGGCATCAGAAAGTTCCGGTATTGCCCCAGAATGGAAACCACAAAATACTACCTCTAAGGGCGTAGGCGAAGCAGTTGGAGCTGGAAGACCGTTCGACCGTTGGAAGACACCCAACTCATACTGATGCAGATTCCCATCCCCTTTCTGGGCAATAAACTCCGTGAGGGTGGAGAATCCTATTTGATCAAACGCATGGGAGTGATAAACCGTCTCACCCAGTGAAAGGGTGGTAGCAACAGGAATAGGTAGCGCTGGATCTTCACCAGCAATCTGAACAATCGGATTTGGCTGAGAGGCAAGTTCCGCCGATGAAATCTCCTGTAACGCTGTCAAACAAGGCCTATCTCCGCTCGAATCCAATCGAGCGGACTTAATAAAGGATTCACTCAATTGGAGATAGAATGAAGGATCAGGTAGGTTTTTCATCAAAGAGGATGATAATCAGTGCAGCATCCGTAAAAGAGAGTATATGAAACCTGCCAATTTCCTCCTCGCAAGTAATTTAACCCCTCCAATCCAAATTGTTTAGCTTTTTTATTGTTAGGTACTGCTACAAACCGGTAGGAATTGGGAATCTTCAGTCTACATGCCAAATGATCCCCAGATAATTGCACGCAACCGGTCGGAACTTCAAAAACTCAAACAAGAGCGTATCCAGGAGGAAGATCGGGTAGCACGACTACAAAAAGAGGCAGCCCACTTAGCTGCACAAAAAGAAGACCTCGAAGTCGAGAGGGTGCTGATTTCACAATCTCAGAATCAGCTTAAAGCGAAACAAGAAGAAGTAGCTACATCGAAAAAGGAGGTTGAAGAATCAATCCAATCCTACGAACAGGAAAAGAAAGAACTGCAGGCTAATCTAGAAGAAGAGAAAAAGGTTCTGGAAAATAGAGCTCGAGAGCTTACCGAACTGGAATCCAATCTTACCCATCAATCAGAGCAATTCGATCAAGAAAAGGACCAGTGGGAAAAGCAAAAGACCTTCGATATTGAGCAGCTGAAGTCATCACAGGACCAATTCGAGCAGAAACGGTCACGAGAAGACAATGAAGCGATCGCGAGAAAAAAGAGCCTCACCGCCCAAGAAGATTTTCAACAACAAAAGGAAGAGCTCCTCTCCAAACGCGAAGCCCAAGTAAAGCATTTAGAGGAGCAGGCTCGAGACTTGGACAATAAAGCCACCACACTCCAGGAATCTATCGAAGGCCTCAGGAGCCTTGAGAAAGACCTGCAGCAAGCCATGGCCGATTTTGCTGACTCGAAAGAAGCGACCTTAGCAGAATTTGAATCCACACGTTTCCACATCAAGGAGCGCGAGGACAAGCTGAAGTCACAAGCAGAAGAGTTCGCACAACAAAAAACGACCCACGGCGATGAACAAGCTCAGTTGGAACTCGATAAAGAAGAACTGGAAAAACAACGATCAATCCACGATGAAGCCGTAAAGACATTCGCAGACGAACAATCCAAACAGGCGAAAGAGCTCGAAGCACAACAAACCAAGGTTAAAACTGAATTAACGGACCTCGAACAACAAAAAGAGGCTTTCGATAAGGATCAAGATCGGTTGGTCGAAGAATGGGATTCGCTCGAACAGATGACAGCGGAATTCAACGAGGAGTCTACTGCGAAGGAAGCAGCGCTCAAGGATCGCGAACAAAAGCTGGAAGAGGTCCAAAACCTCAACAACGAGCAGGCACAACACCTAGATTCTTGGGCACATCGATTATCAGATCGAAGAAGGCACTTATCCGTTATGCAGGCCAATCTCAGCAAAGAATTTGGGAACCTTAAGCGGACAAGCGCTCAACTAAGTTCCGAGAAGGGCCGCTTAGTGAGAAAATTCTCTAGCATTAAATCAGAGAAGAAAAGAATGGATCAAAAGAGCCGCGACATCAGAAAGCTGGCTCAGAAATTCATTACGATTACTCAAGATTGATTTAATAGAGTCCGTATCCTAGAGATGAATACGTGTGGTTGACACGTACATAGATGCTACCAGTTGTAAGATTTATTTACCAATAAAGGGGCGAGGGCTGCTTGCTTTTGTCAAATCTTGTTAAAAGCACTTCTCAGATGCGGGTTTCTGTAAAACCCCAGTAAAACCCAATTAAGCGGCATGACACGGGGGAGCAATTTTGCTTTAACAATTCGCAAGCACTGGCTTTCCGCTCAGGCGGATTCCGGCCCAACGTTTCTTTCCTACATCTTTGCTATCTGCTGCTGTGAATAAAAAAATATTGCTTCTTCGAAACGACGCCCGCGAACGCAGGGCATTGTCGCTATTGTTGGTTGATGCAGGCTTTTTTGTAGCCTCATTTACGAATCCTCAAGAAGCTCTCGCAGTCGCCAAGCACGAGGAATTTGATCTAGTTGCTTCAGACTACCAAGGCGGTGAAGACTCTGGTTTTGGATTTGTTAAAGCTATTAAAGATTCTCAACCTTGGATGCCAGTAATGGTTATCTCCAATGAGTTGGAAATGGATCAAGTCATCGAGGCATTACGCCTTAAGGTTAAGGATTTATTCATTCCTCCCTTTGAAACGAGCGAGTTTCTGGATGCAGTCATCAAAATACTCTGTCCAGAAGAGGAAGTAGAGAAACCTAAGTACTCAGACCAAGACATATACGACGTGTCATCCCTTCTTATGGGCTCTTTCAGTCTTGAGGAAAATAGTAACGGAAGACCACCCATAGCCAAAGGCAGAACCACTACTAAAGTTTTTCCGCCCGACAGGATGAAGGGTCCCTCGGTTGATAGTGAATCTGCAGGATCGGACGACGGTAACCTAGCGAAGGTAGCTGAAGAGCGCGCTTCCATAATCGGCCGAGAAAAGGAACTGGAAGCCAAACGAGAAAGTCTCGAAAAGCAATTAGCAGAGATAAAAGCCAATGGATCTGTAAGTGAATCTGCCCTTTTAGATGAAGCTGAAACTCTGAAAGCGGAACTGAAGGATAAAGAATTAAAACTTACGGAAAGAGAAAAAGAGGTCGAGCAAGTGCACTCCCAACTTGAAGAAGCCAGATTCCTCCAATCTCAACAGGTTGAGAAGGATTCCGAATCATTAAAATCACTTCAAGCTGAGCTAGAAGCACAGAGAATAATCGTAGAACAAAAAGAAGAAGGACTCAAGCAACTTGAGGCGAAGGAAGAGGAAGTCCAAATTGGTCTAGCCGAAATTAAAGCCCGCCGCGAAGCCTTCGAATTTGATCGTGGAAAATTTAAAGAAGACCAACAGAACCTCGTAACAGGTAAAGCAGAGCTTGATCAGGGTTGGACTGACCTTGATGCCGAAGCCAACCGCTTGCATGAAACTCTAGAGGCGGAACAAGCCAAAATTGAGCAGCAGCTGAACAACGATCGACAAAAGATCGCTGCCCAAGAAACGGAACTCCGAAGTAAACAAAAGAAGTTCATGTCCGAACGCGCAGAAATCGATGCAGCGTGGGCAGAAATGGACTCCGCTACTGCTGAGTTCCACGAAGAGCTCGAAAAGGCAAAAGCCGAACACGAGGCGTTCATCGAAAAAGAAATGCAGGCGCAAAAAGAACGCCAGAATGCCGTAGAGCTTGAACTGCAAGAATCCCTGTCTCAGATCGAGGCGGTTCAGCAGGAGGCCTCATCTCTTCAAGCCACAAAAGAAGAAGTATTTGCCAAGAGCGAATTGATCGAAGCTAAGGAATTAGAGCAGAATCAATTGAGCGAGGATCTCAAGCGCCAGACTGAAGAGTGCGAACGCACAAAAGATTTAATCGAAACCGAGAAGAAACAGCTCGAGGACATGCGCCAAAGGCAGCTCTCATACCTTGAAGACGCAGAAGCACTCGCTGAAGAAAAAGATGAATTCTCAGAGGAACGCTTGAAATTCCGTCGTGAAGTTGCAGATTCACATTCTCGCCAAGAGGAAGAACGCCAGAAACTACTAAAAGAGCGGAATGAGATTGATGCCCAACACAAGGAAGTAGAACAGCTCGTGAATATGGCAGGGCAAGCCAAGGACGATGTTGAAAAATTTGAAGCGATCAAACGGGCTGTCGAAATGGATCGAGAACAACTCGAACGGGAACGCAAGATCCTGCAAGATGATCAAGGACATTTTGAGGAAGAACGTCAGGCTCTCCTAGAAGAAAAGACCCGACTCAAAAAAGAGCGCAAACAGCTACTGGATGACACCCGGAAGTTATTCGGAAAACAACAAGGGTCCGAATAATCACCCAACTTTTCTGTCTATTTGTAGACACACCGAAGAAACACACACAGCAAGGGGCCGTCCGCAAGGGCGGCCTTTTTCTATTACTCCCCTACTCTGATTTGGGAATTCGTATATCATCCACCATCCTTTGGACTTTATCAGGAGGTGCTGGAAAGAACCGGCACAGAGCAACAGACACAGCGAAGTTTATAATCATACCCAAAGTTCCAATCCCTTCAGGAGAAATGCCAAACCACCAATTGTCCGGCGTATTAGCTGAAGGGTTGATGAATTTGAAGTAGATGATGTAGGCGGCGGTAAATACGATTCCGACTATCATACCGGCGATCGCACCCTCCTTATTCATCCGCTTGGAGAAAATTCCCAACACAAGCACGGGAAAGAAAGATGAGGCGGCCAATCCAAACGCAAATGCCACAACACTTGCGACGTAGTCTGGTGGATTCACTCCAAAATATCCGGCAACAACCACCGCAGCCCCAGCTGCAAACCTAGCCGCAGTAAGCTCCTGCTTCTCCGTAATTTTGGGTAATAAAATTTGCTTGAGGAGGTCATGAGACACCGCCGAAGAAATGACTAACAATAATCCTGCTGCCGTGGAAAGTGCTGCAGCTAATCCGCCGGCCGCAACCAAGGCGATTACCCAATTTGGCAACTGGGCAATTTCGGGATTCGCCAAAACCATGATATCACGGTCAACAATGACTTCATTACCTTTCCATCCATTCGCCGCTGCTACCGCTGCATAATCTGGATTCGAGTCATTGTAATACTGCATCACCCCATCGCCGTTTTTGTCGTCGAATTTTATCAACCCAGTTGCTTCCCAGTTTTTAAACCAGTCAGGAGCCGCTTCGTAGGAAGTGTTGGAAACCGTTTGTAGAAAGTTGGTGCGGGCAAAGGCTGCAATTGCCGGAGCAGTCAGATAAAGAATCGCAATGAATAGAAGTGCCCAGAAAGCGGATACGCGAGCATCTGATACTTTTGGCACCGTGAAGAAACGAATAATGACATGGGGTAACCCTGCCGTTCCGACCATCAAAGCAGCTGCAATGAAAAATACGTCGATGGTACTTTTCTGCCCGCTTGTATAGGCAGCAAATCCTAACTCTGTATTGAGGCCATTAAGCTTATCCAGGAGAAAGACCCCATCGCTTCCAGTAACCTCTGATCCAAAGCCAATCTGAGGGATCACATGACCAGTCAGTGTCATGGAAATGAAAATAGCCGGTAGTAGGTAAGCAAAGATAAGAACGCAGTACTGAGCTACTTGGGTATAAGTAATACCCTTCATTCCACCTAACACTGCGTAGGTGAAGACGATGACCATTCCAATGAATACGCCCCAGAAAATGGGAATCTCCAGAAAGCGTGAAAAGACTACCCCTACTCCACGCATTTGACCGGTTACATAAGTAAACGATACGAAAATGGCGCAAACCACCGCTACCAGCCTGGCGACATTGGAGTAGTAACGAGCACCAACAAAGTCAGGCACTGTAAACTGGCCAAACTTCCTCAAATAAGGTGCGAGTAACAAGGCCAGTAGAACATAACCTCCGGTCCAGCCCATTAAGTAAACTGAACCATCGCGACCCATAAAAGATATGAGCCCGGCCATGGAGATAAATGAAGCCGCCGACATCCAGTCTGCCGCCGTCGCAGCACCATTAGCAATCGGATGAACTGATCCGCCAGCTACATAAAAACCTTTCGTACTGACCACGCGCGACCAGATGGCGATTCCAATATAAATACTGAAAGTGATAAAAACAAAAAGATAAGTCCAACCGAGTATTCCCATAATAACTGACTCCTAGATTTCGAAATCCTGACCCTCTACATCATCTTCTTCCACCCCATGCCGTTTATCCATGCGGTTCATCACGATTGCATAGATTGCAATGATGATGAGAAAGACGACTATCGATCCTTGCTGAGCCATCCAAAATCCAAACGGGAAGCCCATGAATGCAAACTCGTCGAGAAAATCAACCGCGATAATGCCCATGCCAAAAGATGCAAAGAACCATACTCCTACAAGTATAAGGAGTACCTTTATGTTCGCTCGCCAGTATGCGGCGTGACTGTTGCCACTGTTTGGATCGGAAGAATCAGCCATAAAAAGGGTAGTTTGAGATGATAACTTTTCCTTATGCCGGACTCTGCTACTTTCAACAACGAAAAAAGATTGGCGAACATGCGACCCTTTGTTGCTTTAACCCACCCATGCATCGGCAACCATTTAAACAGCTCTTGGCAGACTATGAAGCGGTTGACCCCGAACTATCGGTCACGCAGCAATTCATTGAATTTGTAGAGGAATACGCTGACTGCTTCGAGCGTAGCTTAGAAATAGGACATATAACCGGCTCAGCTTGGATTATCGATCCGACTAAACAGAAAGCTCTTCTCGTTCACCACAAGAAGCTTGGGTTCTGGTTGCAACCAGGGGGCCATTGTGACGGAGATTCGGACGTGGCGCGAGTCGCACAGAAGGAAACACGCGAAGAAAGCGGCCTTAAAGAATTCAGTATATATAAGGATCGGATTTATGACTTGGACATCCATCGCATTCCAGATTGGAAAGATGTGCCCGCACATATTCATTACGATGTGCGGTTTCTGATTCATGCAGACAGTGAGCAAAGCCTTCATCTAAGCGAGGAATCAAATGATATCGCCTGGTTTGACCTAAATAATCTCGCCGATGTAATTCAGGACAAATCCGTGCTGCGCCTGGCGGAAAAATCAATCTGCACCTAAATTTCCTAATTTCCTCGGCAACCTCAATTGCAATTCGGAGTCAGAAAAAGCTGGCTAAGATCAAGCAGTCCCTTATTCCGGAAGGTTCAATTTCAATCAACCTAGTAGATTCATGGTTAAAAAACCTACTTTTATTCTTTCAAGTCTAATGCTGGCACTGGCCTGCAGCTCATCACCCTTGGCCTTCGCCCAGGACGAAGCTGCACCCAAGATTTCAATTTCCTTTGCTGATGATGAGGAAAAACCAGCCGAAGTGGCGCCGGCTACACAGCCCGCCGCAGCAGCCGATCCAGCACAGCCAGAAGCAACCGGCGCAGCACAATACTCTGAGGAAGAGATATTATTTGCGATTTACGGTTGGTTTTTGGTCCACCGAAACCAGGTCGATATGATCGATGTATCGAAAGAAGAGCGTCTGGCGTTTCTTAGCGGTGTTAATACTGCTTTGGCACAAAAGGAGATTCCTGGCTGGCAGGAACACATGCCTTCCGTCACCGCATTGATGGATCAACGTTGGGCTCCTGTCTATGAGCGACTCCAACGTGAGCGCAAAGCTCAGACGGTTGAACTCTTTGCCGGATTGGCAAAGCAGGAGAATGTGAAGAAATCGGCAACAGGCCTATTCTACGAAATCGTAAGTGAAGGTACCGGAAAATTTCCATCCGAAGATTCTGCTGTATCCGTTGAATTTGAGGCTAAATTGGTAGATGGTAGCGTATTCGAGACCACTGAAGGACGCGGAGGTCCAATTCCTATCGTATTGGCCAACATGGTTCCAGGAGTCAGGGAAGGCCTTCAAAATGTCCGCGAAGGTGGAATAATAAAACTTTGGGTTCCAGCTTCACTCGGATTTGGCAGTGAAGAAAAGCCAGGCATACCTGCAGATTCCGCCCTCCTCTTCGAATTCACACTCCACGAGATTGGAGAAGCAGAGCTTGTAGAGACCCCATAAGAGGCAAATTTCTTTATACACTTTCAAGGCCGTCCATGTGGGCGGCCTTTTTGTTGTTTGCTACTCGTCTGCAAATCCTGACTGTAGCTAGATCATGTGCGGCCGATTTAGTCTGGTGGTTCCAGAACGATTCTTCTCAAAAGTCTATCTATTTAAGACGCTGCCTGAAATGCACCCGGATTATAACATCCCGCCCGGAGTAGATATTTTGGCTGTCAGAAATGGTATCAAATCCAGCCAACCGGAAATTACCCGACTGAGGTGGGGGCTGATTCCTTCATGGGCAAAAGACCCAAAAGTCGGCAATCAAATGATCAACGCACGTTCGGAAACCGTCGCGGAGAAGCCTTCATTCAAATCAGCATTTAAAAGTCGGCGATGTCTCATTCCCGCCGATGGGTTTTACGAATGGAAACGAGAGGGCAAAACCCGCATCCCCTACCACATCCACCTAAGGGATCGTGAACCCTTTGCGATGGCAGGCCTCTGGGAAAGCTGGAGGGACCCTGAGGGTGGGGTGCTCGAATCATGCACCATTCTTACCACCACACCGAATAAAGTGATGGAACCCCTTCACGATCGAATGCCCGTAATAGTCCCAGAATCAGAAAGAGAGGAGTGGCTGAACATTTCAACACCAAGGGATCGGTTGAAAAAGCTGGCGGTGCCCTTTCCTGAGGATCACATGGCCGCGTATCCCGTGTCTTCAATCGTCAATAGCCCCCGCAATAATGGCCCAGAATGCCTGGAAAAGCAGGAAATACTGAGCCAGGGCGAGCTTTTCTAGAAGGATACAACAACTGGTAGATTTCGTTAGTTTGTAAAAATTTACGAATAAATTCCCCTTTTTATAAAAGTGCGCTTCTGGCTTGCATCTCATATTGTTGCTTTTATAGTAACACTCGTTCTTTAAAATAAGGTCCAGTTAGGACACCTTCTTCTTCGATTCGTTACCCGAAAACTTAATTTTCCAAAATACGAATAATGAAAACAAAACTACTGGCATTAGGCTTCAGTGTGGCATTCCTCATGGGAAACGCCGTTTATGGTGAGCAGGAGAAAGACCCAAAAGGTCCGACTCATACGCTCCAACCATTTGTGGTTTACCCTAATGAGGTGAAACTACTGAATGACCAGAAACTGGCCTCAGTCAATTTCGACAAGCAAGTCCGCAAAGATGTGGACAAGATCGTCGAGGATAACCGCCGAGACCAACTCCGAATCATGTTTGCTTCTTATATGGAAGCACTCCTGGACGTCCCACAGGTCGCTGCCGCCAAATAGGCGGATGATCACAGACGTCCTTTTCTACTGAAAAAGATAATGAACCTGGGTGGGGAGCAATGCTTCCCACCCTTTTTGTTGTACAAAACGATCTTTGAAGGAACATTTCCTCTTGGACCGGCTCCATTTGCAGATCACAGTGCCGAAAATGAGAAACAAATTCATGAGACTCCTTTGCCCAATCAGCTGGCTGCTACTGCCCCTGATTACATTCGGACAATCTAAAACGCTGACTCAGATCGAACTCGAAGATATCCAACGCCGCCAAAAGCGGTTATTCGAAGCACACCGAAACGAGACGAATCCTGTCGATCAGGAATCGATCGAATTTCGGATCTTCAGCCTGAGGAATGAATACGAGTCACTTCTCTCAAAAAACGCCGAAAATGTGCCGGTTCTTATTACCTTTGGACTCTTTCTGGCTGAGATCGACCAGCGTGAAGACGCTTTGAAGCTTTTGTTAAAGGCGGATTCTCTGGAGCCGGAGCACCCTCAAGTCAAAAACCAGCTCGGGAATTTCATGACGGAAGAAGCGAGTTATGCGATGGCACTACCCTATTATCTGGATGCAATCGCCCTCTCCCCCAATGAATCCCTCTACTACTATCAGCTGGGCAACCTACTATACTACTTTAAGGATGAGTTTGTGGCAGATGAATTTTTTACGGATGAACATTTGTACAAACAGATGTTCGATGCCTTTAAAAAAGCTGCCGAATTCTCACCGGAGAACATGGCTTATAAATATCGTTTTGCTGAGAGCTATTACGATATCCCCGATGCTGACATGAACGAAGCATTGAAAGAATGGGAACGCATTGAAAAAATGACCACCGATGAAACGGACAAGCAACTTGTGCGACTTCACCAAGCAAATGTCCACCTGATGCTTGGAAACAATGACGTGGTTCCAATGATTCTGGAATCCGTGACCGACGAGAATCTTCAGGAAAATAAAGAGAAGCTACTCAAGCAGGCTTCAATTGATGAATAACAGAGACTAAGAAAAAGGCTTCTTGTCCTCTAAATCTTCATCACTTTCATCCTCTATATCACTCTCCGCGTCCTTCAGCTCTTCTTCAGGCTCTTCCTGTGTCTCCTCGACAGGCTCGGGCGCCGGAGGTGCTAGAACAGATTCTCCACTC